>PEAL01000021.1 GCA_002753725.1 Deltaproteobacteria bacterium | reverse complement strand
TCCCTGATCAAAAAAACAAATGGTGTAACTCTCACAAAAAAATCCAATGAAAAAACATTACTCATTATAGAAGATGATCAAAATTTTGCCATGTATCTCAATGAGCTGGCCCTGGAAAAAGGATTTGAACCCATGATTGCTTCTGATGGTGAAACCGGATTGGAATATGCTCAGGAATTCAAGCCTGATGCCATTTTTCTGGATGTTATGTTACCCGGGATGGATGGATGGAAGGTCTTGGAAAAACTAAAAAAGAACGACGCTTTAAGACATATTCCGGTTCATTTTATTACCTGCTCCACACCTGAACGCCAAAAAGACGCCCTTAGAAAAGGTGCCATTGGATATCTCACCAAACCAGTGGATAAAAAAACACTTGATGAAATCTTTTTAAATGTTGAAATCTGTATTTCAAAAACCATTAAGAATCTTTTGGTGGTGATGAATGACGAATCGCTCAGTATGAGCATTGTGGAAACGATTGGCGATACTGATGTTCTGACGGCTTCTGTTTCAAATGCCCAGGAAGCCTATGACATGCTTCAATCCGCAACCTTTGATTGTATCATTTTAGATGTTGATTTACCGGATATGACTGGCATTCAACTATTGGAAAAAATTCGTGAAAATCCAGATATTCGACAAATTCCCGCAATTATATTTACCAATAAGGCCCTTACTTCTGAAGAAATAAAGGCTTTGGATGAATACGCTCAACGGATTATTATCAATGAATCTGGCGAGAATGCCTTTGATCGTCTGATGGATGAAAGCATGTTATTTTTACATCAGGTTAAAACCCAACATTCTAAATTGCCTGCAAAAAAATTAAACATGTCACATGATCGCGATGCCATGTTCAAAGGAAAAAATATTTTACTGGTGGATGATGACATGCGAAATGTTTTTGCGGTGTCCAGTGTTCTTGAAGACAAAGGGATCACTATTGTTGTTGCTGAAAATGGCCGTGAATCTTTAGAAAAGCTCAATAGCACCCCAAAAATCGATCTGATTATCATGGATATGATGATGCCTGAAATGGATGGATATGAGGCCATGCGAGAAATACGAAAAATTAAAAAATTTCAAAATATTATCATACTTGCATTGACAGCGAAGGCCATGCGGGGAGATCGGGAAAGATGCATTGAAGCCGGTGCAAATGATTATCTGTCAAAACCTGTTGAACCGGATAAATTGATATCAATGTTACGTGTTTGGTTGTATTAGCATTCGGCCCCTGCGGATTGGATTATTATTTTAATCATTCAATGCTTTTAAGGATCGACGATGAACGTTTCAATAGCCCCCATTAATGTGCTTCTGGTTGATGACCGACCAGAAAATTTATTATCACTTGAAAATTTACTCAAATCACCAGAGTTAACGCTTGTCAAAGCAACTTCTGGTAATGAATCGTTAGGATTGATGCTTCGGCATGATTTTGCATTGGTACTGCTGGATGTACAAATGCCAGAAATGGATGGCTTTGAAGTCGCAAAGCTTATGCGAAGCAGCGCTAAAACCCGTCATATTCCCATTATTTTTATCACAGCGATCAATAAAGAGCCGCGTCATGTGTTTAAAGGGTATAAAGCCGGTGCTGTGGATTATATTTTCAAACCTTTGAATCCAGAAATTCTTCGAAGCAAAGTCAATGTGTTTATTGAACTGTATAAAAAACAAAAAATTGTCGAACAGGCTACACAGTCTTGCAACATTGCCCTTGACAGTTTAAAAAAAACCGAAAGTATTTTACGTCGAAGGGATGTCTTGTTATCAGGTGCCAATCAAGCTGCTGACCACTTATTGGCGGCCAGTTGCTGTGCCGATGGTATACTGTCCGCGTTGACCGCCCTTGGAAAAGCAACAGATGTTGATCGTGTCTTTATTTATGAACTGCACAAAATCGATGGGTTTTCTTGCCTCATGAGTCTGTGCTTTGAATGGTTTAGAGAGGATCAATTTGTTTTATCTCAAAGACATGACCATTTCCTTCAAAATGATTTGCTGAAAAAATGGCAGGAAAAACTTGATAAAGGGGACTATGTTTTTGGTACCCTCGAAACCTTTTCTCTGCCAGAAGCCCAAATTCTTCGGCAAAATGATATCTGTTCTTTATTGATTATTCCTATCTTTGTTGAAAAACAGCTCTGGGGAGTTCTCGATTTTGAAGACTGCCAGAATAATTATCAATGGACCGATTTAGAAGTATCCATCCTGATGTCAGCCACTCGAAATATCGCCAACACCATCATGCGCTTTCAGATTGCAGATTTACGTGAAGCGTCGCGCATGGAACTGGAAAAAATGAACAATGAACTGAAGCAGGTTATCCAATTATCCGGACAGATGGCTATCAAGGCTGACGAGGCTCACCGATCCCGTGGAGAGTTTTTAGCCAATGTCAGTCACGAAATTCGAACCCCCTTGACCGGTATCATTGGAATGACAAGCTTGCTGCTGGAAACCGATCTTTCGTCAGAACAACGTCAATACCTGACAATGTCCTATCAATCGGCAGAATCTTTATTGGGGGTCATCAACGATATTCTTGATTTTTCAAAACTGGAAGCGCGTCATATGGAATTGGATGATATTGATTTTGATTTGTTTCAGGTGATTGAAGAAATGCTGGATATGCTCGCGATCAAAGCCCATGAAAATGATCTGGATTTTGATTGTCTGATTGCACCATCAGTACCGCGTTTTCTCAGAGGCGATCCCATCAAAGTTCGCCAAATTTTAACCAACCTGATTGGAAACGCAATTAAGTTCACCGAAATCGGTTATGTATTTGTTCATATTTATCTTGCCGAACATGCAAGAGATGATCTTGTGATCATGTTCGATATTCTTGATACAGGCATTGGGATTCCAAAAAACCGAATGGACCGATTGTTTCGGTCTTTTTCTCAAGTGGATGGATCAGCCACGCGAAAATATGGTGGCACAGGACTGGGCCTGGCCATATCAAAGGAATTGACTGAAATGATGGGCGGAACCATTCAATTAGAAAGCGAGGAAGGCAGCGGATCGCGGTTTTGCCTGTCATTACAATTTGTTAAACAGTCTTACAAAAGAAAACCTAAATATTACCATTTTGGCCCACTGGATGTGTTGGTTTTTGAACCCCAGGAAAATTGTCAGCGGGTTATAGAAACCTACCTGACCATTATTGGTTGCAGACCCCAGATAGCAACGTCTTTTCAAGAAGCAAATGACAAACTTGATGCTTTCCACAAAAAACAAAAATATTTTCACGCCGTTATTGTGGATATTCATGCGCATCTTTTTGATGCTGAACAACTGAGTACAGTTATCAAGAATAATTTTCCAGAAACCCGACTGATTTTTATGCCACGACTCGGTCAACCCCATATGCAGTCTCGGATCAAAGGCATCGAGGCTGATGGCATCTTGACCCGGCCCATTAAATTGAACGCCCTGTCAAAACTGTTTTTTACTTTGTTTAAAGAAGAATTAACACCTGATATGAACAAACAATCCTGTCATTTGAAAAACAACACGGCAAGAAAAGATCGTCCAAATGTTAACCAACAATCAAGTTTAAATGTCCTGTTAGCTGAAGACAACCATGTTAATCGCCTGGCTGCCCGACGCCTGATGGAAAAAGTGGGATATCAGGTACATACCGTTGTTAATGGCAGGGAAGCAATTGATATTTTAGAAGAAAAAATATTTGATATCGTTTTTATGGATATTCAAATGCCCATGATGGATGGTATTGAAGCATCCATCATCATTCGAGATCCAAAAAAATCAAAGGTATTGAATCCAGATGTTCCTATTATTGCACTGACAGCTCACAGTCAAAAAGACTATCGTGATATTTGCATGAAAGCTGGAATGAATGATTTTATTGTAAAACCTTTTAAGCTGGTTGATTTTATTGAAAAAATAGAGAAATTTAAACCAAAAGTTTAAAGCATTGAACGTTCCAAACTAAAAGACAGCGAAACATTCATGCCCCTGGATTACTCTGCTTTATTGAATCGCATGGATGGTGATTCAGATTTGTGCTGCGAGCTGCTTACATCCTTTCAAAAAGACATGTCCATGTATATTCGTAATATTCAAAACTATATCAAGAAAAATGATATTGAAAAGATCATTTCAGATGCACATGCGCTGAAAAGTTCATCCTCAGCCGTAGATGCCTGTCAGATCAATACCCTTTCCTATCAAATTGAATGTGAAGCCAGACAAAACAATACAGAAGTGCTGCATCAGTTGGGGCAAGAACTGGAATTGGCGTGTGAAAATTTTACGGCTGCTTGTGAACAAAATAAACATACAGGAGAATGAAATGTCAATCATTGACCCGATGAATCATGAGTTACAAAAGATCAAAAAAAGCAGGAATGATTTATGGAAAAATAATGCCGTTGGATTATTTTTCATTGTGTTGCTATCCTCTCTCATTCCCATGATTATTGTTATCTGTTCCAGCGCTTTTCTGGAATGGGGCCTTGCCATTGCTGGCGTTGTCTCTGTCCTTTTCAGCGCGTTTATTGCATACGCAATCGTTTATCAAACATCAAACAGTCTGTATGAATTGAACCAGTGGATCCATGAAGTGATTGCTGGCCATCTTGAAATAAAACATCTGTCGGCTTCCAATGCCCCTGTTTGGAGCCTGATGCTTACCTTTCAACTGCTCGTGCGTCATTTAATCAACATTCGTGATACCTGTGACGCTATTTCTTTGGGCGATTATTCCAAGTCCCTGACAGCTAAACCCCTCAAAGGCAGTATTGAATCTGCTGTCAATGTCCTCAGAAAAAAATTTTTAAATGCAGGCGTGATGGCGGAACGTCACCTCAATTTTTTAAATAATGTCCCCATGCCAATTATTATCATGAATCGAAAACTTGAAATTGAATATATCAATCTGGCAGCAGAAAAAATTTTTCAACAACCGGTATCCAAATGTCTTGGAATAAAATGTAAAAATTTACTAAAATCAGACCAATGCACAGAAGGGGACTGTAAAGCATTTCGTGCCATACAGACAGATATGACGTTAACCACTGTAACAACGATGCATATCAACAGTGGATCGCTTCCGGTAAGATATATCAACGTACCCATTCATGACAACATGGATACGGTTGTGGGGGTGATGAAATTCATCATGGATATTAGCAATGAAATGAATTTGCTCAACATGGCTGAAACCATATCAAAAGGTGATTATTCCGTTGAAATCAAAGCCATTTCCCAAGATGATCGGCTCAGTTCAGCCCTCAACCTGATGACACAAACCCTTAGAGAAGTAACTGAAGAAAATAAACGCCAAAATTGGATTAAAACCGGTCAAACAGAATTGAATGTTCGTTTACGAGGGGAACAGGATCTTCATTCTCTGGTTGAAAATGTAATTTTTTTCCTGTGTGATTATATCAAGTCCCCCATAGGCATTATGTATATTGAAAAAGAAACAAAACTCAAACAAATTGCAAGCTATGCCCACACAAAAAGAAAATCCTTTAAAAATGAGTTTGACATGGGTGAAGGACTGGTTGGACAGGCCGCTCTGGAAAAAAAGACCATCCTTCTTACGGGGGTACCACCAACCTATATGAATATACAGTCCGGTTTGGGAGAAGAACGCCCAGGTTCAGTTATTGTTGTGCCTTTACTGTTTCATGATAAACTTTTAGGCTTGATGGAACTGGGGGCACTCAAAGCGTTTTCACAAGTGCAGATTGATTTTTTAGAGATGATTGCTGAAAATATTGCTGTCGCAATCAATACAGCAAAAGCCCGGACACGCATGAGTACGCTACTGGCCCATTCTCAAAATCAATCAGAAGAACTAAAAGTGCAGCAGGAAGAACTTAGACAGGCCTATGAAGATCTTGAGGAACAAACCAAACGAATAAAAGAATCTGAAGCTAACCTTCAGCAGCAACATGAAGAATTGTCTCAAAGCAATAAAGCTTTGGAACAACAAACCCAACTCCTTGAACAACAAAAAGATGCTGTTCGAAAGAAAAATGATGCCCTTGAACAACAACAGACCCTTATTCAGGAAAAAGCACGGGATCTGGAGATTGCCAACCGCTATAAGTCCGAATTTCTGGCCAATATGTCTCACGAACTCCGAACCCCCTTGAACAGTATTTTGCTGCTGTCTGGCATTATTTCAGAAAACAAGGAAAACAACCTGACAGACAAGCAGGTGGAATTTGCTAATACAATCAATATGTGTGGAACAGATCTGTTGAATTTAATTAACGAAGTCTTGGATCTTAGCAAAGTGGAATCCGGAAAAATGGATTTATATCCAGAATTTGTTTATATTCAAGATATGGTATCTTCTATTGAGAAAACATTTCAGCCCCTTGCTGATCAAAAGCAAGTTAAGTTCACGATTACCGTTGATCCTTCTTTGCCTGAACAGATATTCACAGATCAACTCCGATTAGAGCAAATTCTTAAAAATTTATTGTCCAATGCATTTAAGTTTACCTCAAAAGGCCAGGTTTCGTTTCTTATCAAACGACCCGAGGCCTGTCATATCTCAGATGACAGTCATACCCTGCAAAGCAGTCAGATGCTATTATTTGAAGTCACCGACACTGGCATTGGTATTTCTAAAGATAAACACAAGCTGATATTCGAAGCCTTTCATCAGGGGGATGGTACGACCAAACGACGATATGGCGGAACGGGATTGGGATTATCGATTGTTAAAAAGATTATTACACTGATGGGAGGAGAAATCCATCTTACAAGCGGTGTTGGAAAAGGATCTACTTTTTGGGTTGTTTTACCAGAGTCTTTATCAAGCGATATGACACCTTCTGTTGTCAATGATATTCAACCTGATAAACCGGTCAGAGAAAAGAACATCATCAAAAAAGAGTTGCAGACGCCATCATCGGACGTGTCTATATCACCGACAGAAGTGTTGACCAATATCGCTCAAAAAACTGTTTTGATTGTATCTGACATTGATATGATTGCCAGTCATTTGGAAAACATTGTGGCCCAACAGGGATTTTTGCCCCATTGTGTTTATTCCGCTCAAGAAGCCTATGAATATTGTCTTGGAACGGTGCCAAACGGAATTATTCTGGATTTAGCCCTTCCGGATTGGACCTGCTGGTTTTTATATCTGAACCTTCAACAGAACAAAAAACTTGCCCATATACCGCTCCACTGGGTGTCTGGACTTCATTTTCAATCACCAGAAAATCAGGAGCGAATGTTTTTTTTAAAACAAGATGGGGATATTTCCGTACTGAAATCTGTCCTTGCTACAATGAATGCGCATCACAATATTACGATTAAAACCATCGTGTTAATTTGTTCAAAAGACAGTTTGATAAAAAATCTCTTTGAAAATGATTCTGACATAACCGGTGTTTTTCAGGAAAATATCCTGGAGGCAAAATGCTACCTGGATGAACATCCCCTCGATGCCATTATTTTAGATACATCTTTCACATTGGTTCAAGACATTTCATCCATTGCAGACCTGTCTCAAAAGGTAAAAGAACTAAAGGTTCCGGTTATCTTTCTGACAGATGCTGACATATGGGATCAGGAATGGATCTTTCCATTGGTGAATCAGAATGGTGAGTTTCAAAAAAAGTCGTTCAATGTTATAGAACGTATGACAGATGAAACATTGTTGTATTTTCATCGCCTGAAAAAAAATGACGTAAACGATAAAGATCAAAATGTACTTGTTCATGACAAGGATGCTATTTTAAAAGGAAAGAAACTCCTTCTGGTGGATGACGATATGCGTAATGTTTTTGCAGTCAGCAGTGTCCTTGAAGCGAGAGGTTTAACTGTCATTGTTGGGCGAAACGGCAAAGAAGGGTTGAACTGTCTGGAAGAGCATTCAAATATTGATCTGGTCTTAATGGATATTATGATGCCTGAAATGGATGGATATGAAGCCATTGCTCACATTCGAAAACAACAACGCTATCAAAAACTGCCGATCATCGCTCTGACAGCCAAAGCCATGAAAAAAGATCGGGAGAAATGTATTGAAGTTGGTGCAGATGATTATATGCCCAAACCCGTTTACCCGGATAAGTTGATTTCGATGTTGCGCTTGTGGCTGAATAAATGAATTTAAAACAGCACTTTTACAAGGTAAAGAGTATCTCCAAAAAGTAGCATCAATCAATGAATACAGAAAACCAAAACATAGAAGTTAGTTTGCTCCTAGAAGCCATTTACCAAAAATATGGTTATGATTTCAGAGATTACTCTCGGGCATCCATCAAACGAAGGATCAAGAATACTCTGTCCATGTCCGGCTTGAAAAATGTATCTGAAATGCAGCACAAAGTTTTATATGATGAGCGTTTTTTCAATACATTGCTGATGAATTTTTCCATCAATGTAACGGAAATGTTCAGAGACCCAATTTTTTATCAAGGCCTTGTCAGAGAAGTTATTTCAAATTTATCAAAACGGTCATTTGTAAGAATCTGGCATGCAGGTTGTGCCACTGGCGAAGAAGCGTATTCAATGGCGATTATACTGAAAGAAGCCGGAATTTACGAGCGTTCCCGAATCTATGCAACCGATTTTAACGAAGACGTTATTCGTAAAGCCAGAGAAGGCATTTATAGTATTGATAGTATTAATAAATATGGAAAAAATTATACCCAAGCGACAGGCAATCAATCCTTTTCAAAATATTATACCGCACGGTATGATTATGCCATTATGGATCGTTCGTTACGCAAGAATATTATTTTTTCAGATTATAATCTGGTAACCGACCATGTGTTTTGTGAAATGGATTTGATTGTTTGCAGAAATGTGTTGATTTATTTCAATAAAAAGCTTCAAAATCGTGTCATCCATTTATTTATTGACAGTCTGACCCCCAATGGCTACCTCTGTCTGGGCCTTCAGGAAAGTATTAAATTTTCTGATTATGCCGATCAGTTTAAAGAAATTTCCAGGAAAGAAAAAATTTATCAGAAAATATAATTCTTGAGTAATAAGGAATACTTTAGATCTTTGATATCCCTTCTGTCTCTGATTTGTCTACTGCAATCAGACCCGTTTCTTCTGCTTTTTTTATAGCATCATCTGCTTTAACAATAGCCTTTGCTTTTTTGCGAAACAATCGTTGCGCTTCAAATTCAGCTTCTTTTATCTCGCGTGTTAGCTTTATTTTTTCATCATCATCAGTCTCCGACAGTTTGGCTTGAAGCTCAGTTACACGCTTATTGGCTTTTTCTGATTCTTCCATACTTTTTTTAGCCAATTGGCTAAGCTCTTTATATTCATCTATAATTGCAGCAGAATCAGCAGCAGCACCGTCTTCAGGTTCTGCATCCAAATCTAAATCCTCAGCTGCTAATACCATGGCTGCGGAGGGCAATTGGACTAAATAATTCTCCACCCTGCCTGGTAACGGGCATTGAATCAAGTTACCCTTTAAGCGAAATGGGAAAAAAATAAAATCCACATCCTTGGAGGATTCAATTAATCCTTCAGCAGTCATTTCCGGAATAAGATGAATATCTGCGTCAATGCGGATATCTGATAAAACCTGTTCTAATTCTTGAAGTCTTTCTTCCGGAGGATGATTTTTTGTTTCAGCGATCAATCGAATGGTTGCATCTTCCCAATACTCATTACGAGTCAACAGATAAGCAAGCAAGAGCATTAATTGACTGGTTGCATCACCCCACCACCAAACATCTATGGTTCGGTCTTCGCCATGTGTGTCTTGTTTTAGTTTGAGCCATCTTTTTTCATCAGTATGTAATAAAATGATATTGGCACGAAAACGAAAGACTTCTTTGAGTTGACTGCCAAAAATATATTCACGAAATCCTTCGCCAGAGATATTTTCCGGATTTAACCAATTCATTAAAACAATATTGGCCTTGATCGGTCCTATGCCATAACTCTGCAATAAATAATATACTGCTGTGGTAAAATCTTGCGACACCATCACCAATGGAAAAACCGTTTGTTTCTTCTCCATAAGCTCTCTTTTTAAAGCAGCTTCTTGATTATCTCTTTCTTTTAAAATATTAAGGCCCTTGCCATCACAGATTTTTACCAGGGTTGTAAAGCCCCATTTGCCAGAAAGCCAGGAACCAAAAGCAGTCAATCGGGATCTACGTTCAATATCATCGCTGAAAAACACCAAAATTTGGGGTCGCCAATCTCGAAAATGATGCGGCTCTATATAAGCATTCCAGAGGTTATTGCGAACATTTTGTAAAAATGCACTCCGTCGGCCATCAGCCCAACGAGAGATGCTCGCGGTACGGCGTAAATACTGGTATATGGCAAACAGCACAGCCAAAGCAATGATTCCGTTTTTGACATCAATGGCCAGCATCACCAACAAACAGGCCAGAAAACCTGCCATGGAAAAACGTCGGTCAAACCATTTGAAAGTTGGACGAAATGATGGGCTTTCAGATGCAGCTTCAAAATATGTTGCATAATTGAGCAGGCCATAGGATATGAGAAAAAACATCGATACAATTGCGGCCACAGCATTTAAATTCCCCATTAAAATGACTCCAAAAGCAATTATAGCCGCCAAATAAACGCCTCGTCTGGGATTGTCCGTTGCACCACTACCCTTGGCAAAAAAATTTAAAAACGGAAAAATGCGATCTTTAGCCAAGGATTGTAAAATTCTAGGGGCACCTAAAAAAGATGCCATTGCCGATGACAAGGTTGCGGCAATAACCCCTGCATCAATTAAAAAACCAAATCGTGCGACCTTTTTCATGGCACTATAGTCTGTCATAAGCATTTCATTGGACATAGCACCTGAAAAGATGATGGTCACCGCAAAATAAATGACAATCGATACGCCCACAGCCAAAAATGTACCCAGCGGTAAGCTTTTTCCTGGATTTTGCAAATCGCCCGACATACTCACCCCCTGGGTAAACCCCGTTACTGCTGGAAAAAATACCGCAAAAAGTACCCAAAAAGGTGGACTGTTATCCGGAGCCTGCAAATTTTGTTGGAGTACACCTGTGTCAAATTTTTGAATACCTCCCCAGAAAAAAGAACCCAATGCCAAAACAAGAAAAGCCATAACAACAAACTGAAATTTTGAAGCCCAATCCGCACCCATCCAGGCCATCATAAAAAGCATCAATACCGCCATAGCGGCAATAATTTGTGGCGAGATATTTAGCGTTTTGGGTAGCATCAAAGCTGTTGCTTCCCCAAAGCCAATACAGTAAAAAGCAATGGAAACGGATTGTGCTAAAAATAATACCAGCCCTAAAGCCCCCCCATATTCCAAGCCGAGGGTCCTTGAAATCAGGTAATAATCCCCCCCACCTTTAACTTTTATATTCGTAGCAACCGTTGATAAGCTGATACTGGTGAGTACAGAAATAAGGTTGGCTATCCCAATGATAAAAAGCGTCCGTAAAAAGCCCGCAGCCCCTGTAACATATCCCAGCCGTAAAAAAAGAATGATGCCTAAAATGGTCAATACACTGGGCGTAAAAACACCTGAAAAAGTTCCCAGACCGTTGGTGGTATTATTTTTTCTTACTTTTTTCACTTAAATTTCCTTAAAATAAAAAGGGGATTCTTATTGAATATGGTGACACAACGATATCGTTCATATCAGGGACAAATATCAGATTTGCAAAAAATTAAAGTAGAAACACCAGATTTTTTGGAAAACTTTCTTACACCTAATTTTTTATTGTTTTTGAGCGTTTTGTGCTTTTTGTGGTGTGACAGATTTGCCATTGGCGGTTGATGTTTTCGAAACGTTTTGCGTAATGTCCTGTTTTTCAGACACTGACGTTTTCGAAACAGTCTGTTTGGTCTTTTTGATCTCAGAAACGGTGTCTTTACTTTCAGACAGTTGGAGCGCCTGAATATGAACCGGAGAAAGATGGGTTTCATATGCAAGCTCTTTGAGTGAATCACTCATCAGTTGTATGTCAATGACTTTAAACTGCGTATCAAACGCTTTGGGGATGGTTTTATTGACCTTAAAATATAGGTCCATTACAGATTGATTCATCACTGGAACCCCCCTGGCGCCTGCCATGACAATAACCAGTTTCCCCGGATGTTTATCATTGACAATGTGCATAAGAGAGGCGGTTATTTTTGTTTTTTCACTTTTAACATAGGTCAACACGTTTTTATCATAGGTCAATGCCAGCTTAATACCTGCCAGATTTGGCACTTGATCCAAAATAATCGGGCATTTGAATTCTTGTTCTGACGTAACAGATATTTCAGGAAATATGAGTTGCGCTTTTTTGTCAGAACTAAAAGCGACACTTGATGATGTTATCCATAAAAAACACCCAATCATGATTAAACAAAAACGTTTCATTTGATTCTATCCCTTCAAATATATAAATTTCATAGTTATCGTTAGCCAGATATCTATTTTATACTGTACTGATTAATGGTCACCTGACCTTTGGGGAGCGCCCGAAAAACTTGTTTTGCAGCGTCAAGACCGTTAACCTCAAAATGAACCATTACCACGTGTCTGTTACCGCGTTTGACTTCTTCCACTTTGTTTATTTGAACGTCTTCTTTGATTGCTGCCATTGATTGGATAACAGAAAAAACAGATGCATTTTTAATTTCAACGTAAAAGACAGTCACCGGCCATTCGCAGGATATCCACTTGATATATAGATACTTCTCTTTTGATATTTTCAGACGCTCTATTTCAGCACAATTTTTATAGTGAAAAGATATCCCACGTTTGCTTAAAAGTCCAATAATATTTTTATCCCCAGGATATGGGTTGCAGCATTGGGCAAATTTATAAAAGTGGTTATCCAAATATTCAACGGAAATGGTACCCAAAAATTCTTTTTCAGCGTGAACCGCATTGCCGGATTTGCACAAACTGTCTAAAAAATAGTATAACAGTTCTTTGGGGGAAAGTTTGTCCTGACCAATCCGTTGATAAGCTTTTTGAATGGATTCAATATTTAAAACATCCAATATCAGGCTTGTTTCATCTGTTTTTAAGATATTGAGATCCAGATTGCTCTTTTTCATATGTTGACAAAGAATATCCCTGCCAATTTTTTCTGAAAAAGCATCCAGGCGATTATTTTTCTGGCGGTTCACTGCCGATCGGGCTTTTGGGGTTTTGCATATAAATTCCAGTTCAGCCGGTCGATCCACATGATTCGAATGGTCGGTTAAAATTTTGATAACTTGACCATCGGAAAGAACATCATCAACACAAAGGCGTTTGCCATTGACAATTGCGCCTATACAGTTTTTCCCAATATCCGAGTGAATCTTATAAGCAAAATCCAACACAATGCTGTTGGATGGCAAACTGATGGGTTGACCTTGTGGCGTAAACAAATAAATTTCATCAGACTTGGAATCCTGAATAATCTGCCGTCGTTCAGCCGCAGCACCTTTATATTCACCAATCATTCGAAATTGTTCCTGAATATATTCTATATACGCTTCAGAGAGCTTGTTATGTTCTCGAAAATGGACAAGGATACCCTGATTAGCAATATTATCCATGTGTTGGGTTCGAACCATCATGAGATAGTTTCTGCCAAACAGATTGTGCCTCACATGAATGCTCTGATATCCATTTGATTTGGCATTTGCAATAAAATCTCTCAGTTTCCTGGGAATCGGTCGGAATTCACGATTGATGATGCCAAGGGCTTTATAGCAATCCAGGTCATTATCTGTATTGATGATAATATTAAAATCAATGCTATTTTCCGAATTGTTGATGGACAATGTTCTTTTGATGGGATTAAAAAAAGATTCCAAACTTTTGGGACTGAGACGAACGGTGACATCCATTGATTCTTTAATAAAAGCCTGTTCCAGTGTTTTTTGAATCGTTTGAACTTCACTTAAATTTTGTTCTGCTTTTAATATATTTCTGATTTTTCGGCTATTTTTGGGAAAAAGATATGTCAGGGCCTGATTAAAAAGCAGGTATCGTAAGGGAGTGATATTAAGAATCGCTGCAATAGGCGCATATATATCCAATGTTTCACGAGCGATGCGTTGTCGTTTTGAAAGCGGCAAACTGCCCAGTGTTCTTAAATTATGCAGTCGATCAGCCAGTTTTACCAAAAAAATTTCAAAGTGTTGGGATGCGGTCAGAAACATTTTACTGTGGGTCAAATCTTTCAACGTTTGGTTTCGCATGCGATACCGATGGAGCTTTGTGCAACCATCAACAATTTCGGATACATGTTTTCCAAATAAATTTTCAATTTGATCGATGGTGATATCTTCCAAATCCTCAACCACATCATGTAAAAAAGCAGCCGTCAGAAGGTTAGGGGCATCAAGATCCATTTCAAATAAAAGTATCTCCACAACCGCACATGGATGAATAATGTAAGGTTCTCCAGATTTACGATATTGACCTTCATGCGCATTATACGCAAAATCAAGCGCTTTAAGCACTAATTTTTGATCTGTGCCTTTTTGATTCAAGGCCTCAGACAACTTTTTTCGATATGCGTCTATTTGAAATGGAACTTTCACTATGCCACCTTACGCAAAATGCGACCAATAAAGCTATTCAACACCTTTATTGATCGCATTTGTTGTTTCATAAAAAGTTAGAACACATCATTAAGACTGTTTATTCTTTTTCAAAATCATCTTTTGGCGCACCGCAAATGGGGCAACACCAGTCATCAGGAAGTTTATCAAACGAAGTACCAGGCTCAACGCCATTGTCCGGATCTCCGGCTTCAGGGTCATAAACATATCCGCAGATATTGCATGTGTATGAATCCATTCTTTTCTCCTTATTGATTGGGTTAATAATAAAAAAGGCTACTTTTCATGGCATTGACTACAACTGGTCGGGCCATGAGGTTTATTTTCTGCCCTCAATGTTTTGTGGCATTTGATACATTGAGTATTCATCACTTCTTTGCTTTTTAGCGTATTATCAGCTTTCATCTGCTTGATGATCCCGCTTTTTTGAGCAAAAACCTGATGACAAACATTACAATCATCCGCCAGGGCCTTTTGGTGCAATCGATGTGGAAAAGCGACGTTGCCGCGTTTCCCGCCATCAATGGTCAGTTTTTCTTGCCCTTTATTGACTGCAAAAGCCAGGGTAACAAGAAAACAACATGCAAAACATAGTAAAGGTAATTTTTTCATTATTTTTTTATCCTTTATGTGTGATCGTTCGCCTGTATTCTGATATTTTTTCTAATCGTGTTTGTTCAATGTGGATAGTCTTTTACTAATGGTGACTTTATTCAATCGTATTTTGCTTATCACATTCATTCCTGAAAGATCAAACATTTTATAACGCAATTTTTAACTTAATCTTGATTAATCCTTTTTCATTGAAAGAACGCTGTAACTGATGACATTTTCTAAACCACAAAACGTTTAAAAATGTTTTAAAACGTGTCTCTTAAAACAGTTCATTATGTTTCATTTTAACCCATCTTTTTTGTGTCTTTTTCTTTACAACCTATTTAACTATCTCAATTTAAAGTAAATATAAATCTTGGCACGTACTTTGCTTTTTTGAGAAAATGTGTTATGTCGGCAATTGGTTTTCAGAATAACAGTTTGGCAAGACCAAAAGGAGGAGATAGCGCCGTCACCGTGAATGGGAACGGGCTATGAATCATCATGGGTGGTACAATTTTAATCATCGAAGCGAGTATGCTTCTTGAACATCTGGTTCGATATTTAGAAGTTAAAGATTGGCGGATACACAAGATCCGAGAGCATAAAGAAATCAGAAGGCTTCTGAAACAAAGCCCCATTGATGTGGTATTGCTTAATTTATCTGATTTAAAAAATGAAGGGATTACATTAATCAACATGATAAAAAAAATAACCCCTGAGACTCAAGTAATTACGATTAATAGTGGGGATCAAATTCATCTTTCTATTGAAGGAATGAAACTGGGGGTTTTTTATGATTTTATCATGCCGTTGGATGTGGATTCGCTCATTACCAAAATTGTTGAGGCCTGTCAGTTTACTCGAGAGTCATAAATGCTCTCGTGCAGTTCAAGAAAGGATTTTTAACAAATGAAAGTTCTATTGGTTGATGATGAAGAAGAATTTGTTGTAACGCTTTCCGAGCGATTGAAAATGCGCCAGATAGATTCAACCGTGGCGTTGAGCGGTGAAATGGCGATGAAAGCCATGAACGAAGATCTCCCGGATGTTATACTTTTAGATTTGAAAATGCCGGGTATGGATGGTATGGAGATTCTTCGACGAACCCAAAATAACTATCCTGATGTTCAAATCATTATGCAAACAGGACACGGTTCTGAAAAAGATAAAAAAGAGGCACAGCGATTGGGCGTTTTCGACTATTTAAGCAAACCTGTTCCCATTGAAAAGCTGATAAAAACCATCACTGAGGCCTATAATAAGAAAATAAAGAATGAAAAAAGTAATATCTCTGTATAGGGATACAAAATAAAAGGAGGAAAAAAATTAAATCATGGAAATTGAAAACACAACAAACCAAGGTCTGCTTTCAAACAAGTTGCTCTGGTTGATCATTGGAGCAGCCTGTTTTATTATTATTGGGTTTCTTTTACCCATACCACAAAGCCTGATAGACCTGCTAGAAAAACAAAAAATCGCTGAAAAACTTATTGGATGGCATATCGCTTCAGATGCCACCCATGCCGCCTGGAAAGCAAAGCTTGTTTTGGGTATGATCCCAATGGCGGTCATTTATTTTGCAACCGAGGCGCTCCCCATCGGGTTGGTCGGGGTTCTGATGCCTGTATTTGCCTATTTTTTCAAACTATTGCCCATGAAAATGATTGGGCAGACGTTTGCTGGAGATGCCCCCTTATTTCTTTTAGGCGTCTTGGCTATGGGGGTAACAGTCATCGGTGTAGGATTGCATAAACGGCTTGCCACATGGATATTGGGATGGACAAAGGGATTTGTATTGCCCATTGTTGTTTTATGCGTTTCGATGTCTGTCCTTGGGTCTTTGATTTCTGCCCATGCAATGGCTGCATTTATGGCACCTGTCATGGCAGCAGTTTATATGGGAGCTGTTTCAGCCAACAGCAAAAATGGTGTTATCGAGCATGATGAACATCTTGCCAAGCTGTTATTGTTTTCCCTCTGTTTTGCCTTAAATGTTGGCGGGGTTGGATCTCCAGCAGCCGGCGGTCGAAATGTTATCATGATGGGTTTTTGGTCTGACTATAATGTCCCCATGAGTTTTGGTCGTTGGATGATGTATGGCTTTCCATTGACGCCTGTTCTGGGGCTGGCAGTGGCTGGTTATATGTTATTTGCATTCAGAGGTGTGAAAACAAAAGACCTCACCCCCGGTTTACAAGCCATAAAGAATGAAACTAAAAAAATGGGAAACATGAGTTATGCTGAAAAAGTTGCTTTAGGCATGATTCTTGTGATTCTGTTTCTCTGGATTGTCGGTGGACATGACCTGGGACTTGGTGGGCCAGCATTGCTCGCCCTGATCATACCGGTTGTCTTTAAGATAACTGATTGGAGAAAAATTTTAGATGGTATATCCTGGGATGCATGGTTTATGTATTGTGGCGCCCTAACTCTTGGCGCACTGTTAAAAGAAACAGGTGCTGCGTTATGGCTGGCTCAAATCTTTTTGACCATTCTCAATGCCATTGGATTTGGAGAAGGTCTTGGCCTTTGGATTGGAATGAGTTCTTTTTCCGGTCTGATGACCAATTTTATGTCTGATGCCGGTACAACAGCGCTGTTAGGCCCCATCGCCGTTCCTATGGGAATTATGACAGGTGTGCAGGGTGAGCCCTGGGCCATCGGTCTTGCCACAGCTTTTTCAACATCTTTTGCGCATTTTCTGATTGTTGGAACGCCTAACAATGCAATTGTTTATGGTCTTGGTGTTTATCCCGATACAGGTAAACGCATGATTAGCCCAATTGATTTTGTCAAATACGGATTTGTACTCTGGCTTATTTCTCTGGCAATTGTATGGGTATTGGGTTTTATGGTCATTTTTAATGTGGTTGGATTTCCGGAAGGAATCACCGAAACCGCAAAAACTGTACTCATGAGCACTGTAAAATAAATCTCAATATCAAGGAGGGAAATAGTAACCATGAGACTACTACTTGTGGATGATGAAAAAGAATTTGTAGAAACGTTGGCTGAACGCCTGAGAGTCAGAGGCTTTCATGTTACCGAAGCCTTCAATGGCGAAGCAGCGATTGAAAAAGTGAAATCATATAATTTTGATGTCGCTATTGTGGACGTTCAAATGCCTGGAATCAGTGGTATCGATGCACTAAAAATCATCAAAGATTTAAAACCTCTGACTGAAGTTGTTATGCTAACCGGTCATGCAACCATTGAAACCGCCATAGAAGGCATGAAACTGGGAGCTTTTGATTTTCTACTGAAGCCATGTAAAATAGAATCCTTACTGGAGAAGATCAACAATGCTCACAATCGAAAGACAGAGCATGAAGAACGGATTCAAAATGCAATGGTGAAAAAATTATCTACATCGCCGATGAGCGTTTTTGAAACATAAACCAGTCACTATTTTTGAGGGCTGAGTTAGTAAAAATAGGGGTAAATAATTGTTTACCCCTATTTTTTTGGGGAAATGTTTTTATAGCCTATGATCATCATTATTCTCAATGATCCATTGATTCACAGCATCAACCAATGCATCAACCAGTTGCTCCTGGGGAATTTTTTTGATGACCTTTCCTTTTTTAAACAATACCCCCGTACCATCACCGCCGGCAATTCCAACATCAGCCTCGCGAGCTTCTCCTGGCCCATTGACAACGCAGCCCATAATGGCCACTTTGATATCTGTTTTTATATGCTGAAGTTTTTGTTCAACTGCTTCAACAATGTTGAACAAAGGTATTGCTGTGCGACCGCATGTTGGACAGGAGATGATTTCCGGACCCCGTCGTCGGATATTTAAAGCACGAAGTATTTCATATGCAACCCTTATTTCTTCAACAGGATCACGGGTCAGCGAGACCCTGAGGGTATCTCCAATACCTTCCGCCAGAAGCATCCCTATCCCCAGGGCGGATTTGACTGTTCCTGAAATCAATGTGCCGGCCTCAGTAACCCCCAAATGAAGTGGTGCAGTGGTTTGTTCAGACAGTAACCGATAAGCCATCAATGTTCGGGGAACATCAGATGCTTTTATCGACAGTTTAATATTCTGAAAATCCAGCAAATGCATCAGTTGAATATGCCTTAATGCGCTTTCAACCATTGCTTCCGCTGTTGGGCCACCATGCTTTTTTAATACATCTGACTCCACAGAACCACTATTTACGCCAATTCGAATGGCCAGATGATTTTTCTTTGCCTTTTGAACAACTTTTTGTACAGCTTCAGCACCGCCAATATTTCCCGGATTGATCCGAAGAGCATCCGCCCCATGTTCGGCAGCGGCAATGGCCAGTCGATGATCAAAGTGAATGTCCGCAATCAGCGGTATGGTGATCTGTTGTTTGATTTTTGAAATGGCCTGTGCAGCATCCATATCCGGTACAGCGACCCGAATAATTTCACATCCAGCGGATTCCAGTCGCTTGATTTGTTCAACCGTTGCCTGAACGTCCTGTGTTGGCGTATTGGTCATGGATTGGACTGTAATGGGACTGTCTCCTCCGATGGGTACTGCGCCAATGGTTATGGTTTGTGTTGGCCTTCTTTGAATAAATGGTTGGGATGACATCGTATTCTTTCTTAAGGTTATTCTCCAGGTATTTCCAATTTTTTCTTGCAGATAAATTTGTATAATTGTTTTTGCAATCAGGAGTGTTTATTCGAGCGCGTCCCCGCAGCAGGGCCGTTTTCTGGCGGCCCTGCAAAAGCTTGAGCGATTGTTAACCATTGTGTTGCATTTTCACCATGCACTTTAATTTGGGTATCATCAAGGTGGCGTCGTTGCGTAACAATCAAGCAAAAATCATTTGCATTGCCAGAAACACATTCTTCAGATTCTTTTGCGCCCCATGTCCACAATTCGTTTGATGGGCTTACCAGTTCTATATGGATATTTTTATCTGGAACCGGTAGGTTTCTATTTTTAAAACTCCAGGAAAATGTTGATACGCCAATATGAGCAATATGTTTTAGACGGTCTGTCCCCGACCGAGAAACGTTCAAAGCATCAACAATATCCTGTCCATGTGCCCAGGTCTCCATCAGTCGGGCTGTTGCTGAAGATTTTGCACTCATTGTAGGGCCATACCACGGAAGCCTGGTCTTGGGGGCTAATGATTCAAATGCCTTGAGCAATCTATCACGTTCATACCGCCACCACTGAAGAAGGCTTTGAGTGTCCATTGCATTTCCTTCAGCATTGACTTTTTTATGCATTTGCGTGAAATCAAAAAAACCGTCGAGCATTTTTTCCATACTTTTTATAAAAGAATTTGAATCTGTCGCTGAAAGGCATGCCGCGCGGTCAAAATAAGCCAAATGACTAATTTCATCTTTAATGGTCCAGCCATAAAAAGGGGTGACTATTTCCCAGTCTGATGGTTCAAGCTCCGCAACAATAGTATCCAAAGCGGTATATTCATCTGACAGGTCTTTGCAAATCGATATCATTATTGATCTTCCTTTTATAAGTAACCGATCATAAGTTTTTGAATTCGAGATATTATATTTCTTTCGTTCTTTGCATGATGTTTGACTTTATCCAGAAATCTTTATACACAATTCAAACGATTTTATAAAGAATAATGTTATCAACAGATAGGTCTCACCACATATGCCTGTACTTTATTTAAATGAATATAGAAAATCCTTGGACAATAAAACGATTTTTATTGCCTGCCGGGAAGGTATCTTACGAAATTTTTTTCAACATCTTATCACCGATATAAAATTTTTATACCGTCAAAACGTACATACCTTTTTTTTTCACAATATTTCCAATCGGTTTGCCAATCAAAAGATATTTCGTGAGCTAGAAACGCGCCTTTATCGTACACAAATCATTCGTGTGCCATCGGATAAAGCCTTTTATCCATTTGTTTTAAACTACCCTGAATCACCTCATAAAATATTATTTATCGAGCGGAGTCACCTGCTGGGAGCAAATGGCCAACCTGTCAATACATTAACCACACGGAAGGCTCGTGAACATCTTGAATCCTATCGAGATATTATTTCCAATGAGAATTTGAAAGAAAATATTGTTTGTATTTGTAATAAAATTGAAAATCAATCCATCGAACGGGTTCATATCATCCCTGCTGCCAAACGATGTATAAAAAACGAACTGTTCAGCCTTGAGGGATCAGGAACTTTAATAGCAAATAATTTCAATGAAACATTCCATCGCATTGCTACAGAAGATGATATCCGAATTATCAGCAGCATCCTCAAGCACTATCGCGGACAGGGATATCTCAAACCACGAGATAAAATGTATGTAACGAATAATAAAAATTTTTTTTATGCGGCTAAAATTGATGATATTATTGTGGGGTGTGCGGAACAAATCCCAATTGACAAAAAAACCGTTGAATTAGGCTCTTTGGCTGTTTCTGTTCGATTTCGAAAACAACAATTAGGACAGTTTATCATTCACGCTTTTGAAGAAGCAATGTTCCGGCAGGGAACGCATACAATTATTTCCTTGACCCGCAACCCTTTATTACAAAAAATTTTTTTAAATATGGGATATGTACCTGAAAGTCCTGAACGTTATGGCCATCGACAAGAACGTTCTCCTGATACGTGTATGTTTATTAAAAATTTGAGAAGCGCCAATACAGGGAACATATTTAAATAAATAAATAAAATGAAGCGATGTCCTCTCTCTACAAAAAAAATTAAATTTATTTTAATTGATGTGTCAGAAATTGTCCTTTTCTCCGTCTATTATAACAGAAACTCTTTTTACAGGACGAAACAATTTTTATAGGACGAAATCATGACACAAACACACGTTAAATCAAATTTATTGGCTTTTACCCTGGTTGAGTTACTCGTTGCGATGACAATCATCAGCACAATTTCAGCGATCAGCCTCATCGGTTTTCGACATTATCTTCCTGGATATCGATTGAAAGCCGCTGCCTTTCAAATTAAAACAGATATGCAGCGGGCATTATCTTATGCTGCAAAAACAAATTGCCAATACCGAATGGTCTTTGATACAGATAAAATGTTTGTTAAGACAGGTAGTTATGAAATTCAAAAAGGGACTGCCGCCAGACTTTCGACGTACCTGCCAGAACAACAGGACCAAAGTTTTCATATCGGCCACATTGATCAGATCGGTATCTTTATGGTTTCACGAACAAATAATCCTGTGTTTCAGCCGGATGGTTCCATCGCTTCGTTGGCCACCATCACCCTGGAAAATAGACAGGGAGATCAACTCAAAATTTCAACATCCATGGCAGGCCGAATTATTATAAAGTAATGATGGCGAAAGAAGACACATTGTCCCAGGAAGGGACAACACTTATAGAAGTTATTGTTTATGCAGGTCTTTTATCGGCAATTACAATAGCTTGTTATCAATTTTATCAGTTGAATATCTGCACATATCGCATTGAAAAAGTGAAAAGCGAACTTTTTCAAGACTTGAGAATGGCTGTATCCATGATATCAAAAGATATTCGTCTTTGTGGCTGTGATCCATTAAACAGTGGAAATTTAGGTTTTATCAATGAGCCTGATAACAAAGATCGTTATGATACAGATATAAATTCCATTCATATGTCTGCTGATCTTGTTTATCCCTGGGATGGAAAAGCGACAGCAATCAATGAAGAGGTCCTGTATTTTTTATACCCGCAAACCAAAGGCCGTTATAAACTTGGCCGCTGCACGGGAAAAAGAAGGACGCCTCAGCCCGTTGCAGAAAATATTCTCTCACTTGTTTTTCGGTATTATGATTTATCAGGAAAAATATTGCCTGATCCGCCTTTTCCGCTGACAGCAATTGCCTCGGTGGAGGTATCTATCACTGCTCAGGCACTACAACCCAACCCCATAACCCGACGCATGGATACCTTGTCTTTTCAGACCCGCGTATGGGTTCGTAACAATTCTTTATGACCGGATCTTCTCTTTAGGAATACTCGAAAAATAAGTTCCCCATTTTAATTTCGGAGACACGATCCTTCATTCGATGAATAGTGTCTCTTCTTACTTATTCAGGCTTTCTTGCTTGACATCAAGGATATATCAAGATTAGAATAAAAACATGAATAACAATAAATTATCAATTAGATACTGATATCAAAAGGTATTGATCTGCGTAGTATCACAAAAGATTAACGGGCGCATTCATGTCTAAAAAATCAAATATTTCAAAAGAAGATATCGTCGAACTGGACCGATATGCAGACAAACAGGCCGAGTCTGTCGCATACGATCAGATTCTAAAGTTACCCATTCCAAATGCTTCACGCTTCGGAAGCTATTTTATTTTTTTATTAATGCTATTCATTATTATTGTTTTATATGTTGTGAAAATCAATATCATTGTTCAGTCAAAGGGACTTGTCAGAACGGTTGAGGATACCTATCATATTGAATCAACGGAAGAGGGCATCATTACCAATATTATGGCAAGAGCCGGTGATCGATTACAAAAAAATGATCCGATTATCAGTCTTGATTCTGCTAAAAAAAATCTAAACATCGATCAACTCAACAACGAGTTGTCTGGTATGACGAATCAACTGAATAAACTCTTGAAATCTTATGAAACCGCTCAATTGATACTAAAAAATCCAACCAGTCATTTAAAAAAACAAAACAGCCATAATTTGCAGGGAGAATTGCTATCAACGTATATGAAACTTAAATCCATTTATTTTAATCTTGAAAATATTAAAATAAATAATCAAAAATCCTTATATGAGAGAAACAGTCAGAGCCAGGAAGAAATCAGGCTGTTAAATAGTAAAATAAGCACGTTGTTAAAAAATAAAGACATAGCGGAAGATGATCTTGCAAGAGAAAGACAAAGTTTGGATAATAAAAAACAGATGCTTGAAGATGCCAAAAAACTGACCAGCGAGGGATATTACTCTTCATTGGAGCTTAATCAGGAAAAGGAAGCTTATAACATCGCTCAGGAAGCTTATGAAACGAAACGGAAACTGATTTCAGATATTGAACTATCTATTTTAAATGAAAAAATTAAACTAAATGACCTGAAAATAAAAATAAATGAAACACAAAGAAATTTTAAAAAACAATTGCAGGATGCGGAACTTTCCTTTAGACAGACCTTAGAAACCTTTAGTGATAACCTTTCAAGCACCAGTGAAACCATTCAAAACCTGACAAATACAATTACAGAAAAAAAAGGGATGTTAACGATCATTAAAGAAAGTATAAAAAAAACAACAATATATATGCCTTTTACCGGATATATCTGCAAAATGAGCGATAAAAATATTGGACAAATGCTATCACCAGGAGATCTTATTACAACGGCATATCCGGAAAACAGTCCTTTGGAAGTTATCGCTGATGTTTTAAATAAAGATATTGGATTTATTTCAACCCATACTCCGGTTACCATTAAAGTAGATGCCTATTCTTATAAAGAATATGGCACCATTGAAAGCCGTGTAAAACGAATGATACCCAATATTACGGGTAAGGGCGGTTTTTCAGTCATTTTAAAACTCGCAAAACAGGAGCTGAGTAGAGGAGAAAAGATTTATAAACTTTTTCCAGGGTTAACTGTTGAAGCAAATTTTATTACGCATCAACTTCGTTTGTATCAACTGATTATCACTGAGTTACAATCTGTTTATAATGATAACATTTCAACGCTCGCTGAACCAGACGCTTGAAAGGCAGAAAAGGAATGTAACCAATGAATCTTCAAGATGGTATGCTTGAACATCAGACTGAAAAAATTGCAAGAAAAATATCCGGCCATATTAAAAAAGAAATGGATCCATCTTTAATCATTGATCTCCCTAAACCTGAAGTCAAACCCAGAAGACGATTCTGGGTATCACGCTCCTCTTTCCCTTTTATCAGGCAACAATCACGGATGGATTGCGGAGCTGCATGTTTAACAATGGTTTGCGATTATTATGGAATCAGACCTTCAATCAATAAAATAAAAGAATTATTAAATGTTTCCAGAAATGGCACCTCAATGATGAATATTCTTCGTGGGGTTGAAATCGTTGGTTTTAAAGCACTTGCATATAAATCAACCTGGGAGCAACTCCAGCAAGCTTGTTTACCGGCAATTGCAAATTGGAAAGGATATCATTGGGTTGTTATCTATAGGGTTGATAAGGATAAAATCACTGTCGGTGATCCAGCAGAAAGTATTAAAACATACTCTCGTGAAGAATTTGAAAAGTCATGGGTAAAATATACGATCTTTTTATCTCCAACAAAAAAATTTAAAGAGCTGCAACAGGCTAAAAGAAATTTTAAATATTTTATTCCTTATATCCTTAAACAAAAAATTTTATTGCTGGAAATTCTGTTAATGTCTTTATCCATGCAGTTTTTTGCAATTTGTTTACCACTGGTTAATATGCATGTGATTAATAATGTAATCATTAAGTCTGATATCAGGCTTTTTCTTCCATCCATCGCTGTGGTTTCACTGTTTATTTTTTTAAATTTAATGCTCATGTATTTCAGGCAAAATCTCATTTTATATATTGGCCGGAAAATCGGCCTGTCTTTGCTTTCTGATTTTTATAAACATTTATTATCCCTTCCAATGCACTATTTTGAGAACAGAACCGTTGGAGATATTACCACAAGATTTGGTCAGAACGATATTGTCATCAGCTTTTTAGTGAATGGCAGTATTCAGATTATTTTGGATTTTATAACAGCCATTATTGTCAGCATACTTTTTTTTGCCATCAGTCCTTTCTTAATGACAGTAACCTTTTGTATTATTTTATTCGATATTTTTCAGGTGGTGTTGACAAGCCCGATCATTCAGAAAAATTATCAGGAAGCCTATGTAAGGCTGTCAGAAACACAAACACATCTCATTGAAGCATTAACCAATATGCGAACGATTAAAAATCTTGGCATTGGTCATATTATCCGTTGGAAAAACGAAAACCTCTATATACACTATTTAAATACACAATTAAAAAGTGAGGTCATATTTTCTATCGTTGAATCAGGCGCTTCTTTTTTAACCTCACTGACAAATGCAAGCATCATATTTGTGGGTGCATATATGATATTTGAAGGAAATTTATCTATCGGAGCGCTTGTTGCTTTTCTGTCCCTTGTGGGATATGTTCGGAATCCATTGATCAGTATCGTTAATTCATGGGATACATTTCAAGAAACGTTAAATGCTGTAGAGCGTCTGGGCGATATCTACGACAGTAAGCCTGAAGAAGATGAAAGCAAGAAAGATCAACTGATTGATCTTCCTTTGCTCAAAGGCGATATTCAGTTTAATGATGTTACTTTTAGATATGAAGAAGACGCTCAAAACAATGTTCTTCAAAACATTCATTTGTTGATTAGGGCAGGTGAGAAAGTTGCTTTTGTGGGAAGAAGTGGATCAGGAAAATCTACCATTGTAAAACTCATCTATGGTTTCTACACACCCAATTCAGGATCAATAACGATTGATTCCTTTAATTATCAAGATTGCAGACTTCATTCTTTAAGAAGGCAAATGGGTGTTATTTTGCAAAAAGACGTGCTTTTTGATGGTAGCATCAGGGACAATATTTCGCGGGGAAATCCTTCCGCACATTATGAAAATATACTTGAGGCATCAAAATCAGCCGCAGCCCATGAATTTATTTCAAATTTACCCGATGGATATGAAACCATTCTCAAAGATGAGGCCTCAAATTTAAGTGAAGGACAACGTCAACGAATTATTATCGCCAGAACTTTATTGCAGAATCCAAATATACTGATTATGGATGAAGGCACGTCTGCCCTTGATAATGAATCTGAACGTTTTGTTATGGATCAAATATTTGAAAAATTTAAAGATCGAACCGTGCTGATCATTGCACATCGCCTGTCTACGATTCAAAAATGTGATAAAATCCATGTCATTGACAAGGGCACCATTATTGAATCAGGAACTCATGAAGAATTAAAGCAAAAACGTGGAATGTATCATCTGTTACTTTCACAACAGTGAAAACGTGGTTTATTAAAGTAGTAAGTATATGTTATTATTATGAAAAAGATATTTAATGTATGTCGTCTATCAATCGTTGTGATATTTGGACTTTTTGGTGCTCATACACACGCGATGGAAATCGAGATTGACCAACCTGTTTTAAACGTATCCCTTCAAGATGTTATCGCATTGACAAATAAAAATAACCGAACCATCAATAATGCACAGTTAAGAAGAAAATCTGAAAAATTTGACCTATTAGTCGAAAAAGATAAATTTAGACCCGATGTATTCGTATCAACATCTATCGGTCGTGAATCAAACCTGGACAAGCAAAAACGTGTTTCAAGAACTCAAGACACAATGAATAATTATTCAGTATCTACAACGGTTGCTTTAAAACTAAAAACTGGTGCTGAATTAAGCCTGACATGGGATGGCGCTCAAGAAAGACAAGCGTCATCTTCCAGGAATGATATCAATGGCCATGGAGATGATTCAAAAGGTAATCAGTATCATCAAAATACAGGATTTCGTATAAATCAACCGCTCTCAAAAGGTTTTGGATTAAACGTTAACACAGGCTCTATACAAATTGCAGAACTGAATGAAAACATCAGCCAGTTAACACTAAAAAAGACCCAAATAAACATACTTACCCTGGCGATTATCTCATACCGAAATTTGCTCTATGCCCAAAGACAATATGAAATCATTAAGAAATCATTAAATATTTCAATGAAACAGTATGAATTTAATAAAAAGCTTGTAGAAAAAGGAAGGATGGCATCCCTTGATCTGGTCCAAAGTGAAAATGATGTTGCCAATAAAACAATCGATTTGGTCTTATCTGAAAATCAATTGCAACAAAGAAAATTTGATCTTATTAAAATATTGGACGTTGACGCAGATACATCTATTGTTGCTATCGATGAATTATCAATGGATCATATACCTGAAGAGCCATTAAAGCTATGCCCACAAAATCTGATAATGATTGCTTTATTAAACAGCCCTGATTTATTAATCGCGCAGGCCCAACAAAAAATATCGGAAATTAACTACTTGATTGCTTCTAATAATAAACAACTGGATATAAACTTTGTTGCAGGTTATGCCAATAATGATGAATATGATCATCTGGCAAATTTTTTTAGTAAAAGCTATAAAAATAAAAGTGCTTCCTGGGATGTTGGCATTCTGTTCAGTCATACATTTGGAGATTTATCCGATGATCAGGCGGTTAATCGATCGAAGGTCGATTTAAGAATTGCAAAAAATAATGTTATTAATCTCAAAGAAGATATACGTATTGAAGTAAAAAGCAGAATTAGAGAAGTTAACATCAGAAAAAAACAAATTGAATTATCACAAAAAGCAAGATCGTTATCTGAAAAGAAGTTAGACATTGAATTAAAAAAACTGGATATGGGGAGATCGTCAAACTTTCAAATTGTTAGTTTTCAAAATGACCTGGTAAGCGCAGAAACAAGTGAACTTTTAGCAAGGATAGAATATTATAATTCTATCACTCAACTGGAAAAAATTCTTGGTATCAATCGCTTTTGATAGTAAGGCATCCTGAGATAGAAGATGCTATATAATTAATTGGCTGTAAATTCACGCCAGGGAATTTTATTGACATCATTATTGGACAAAAAATCAACAATATCTTTTCTTCCAACAAAAATAGGAATACCTTTTGTGTTTTTGGCCATAAAGATGACTGGAATGTTACCAAAAAGCGGTGAAAATTTTTGTTTAATAGTATTCATGTCAGTTTGAGACTTAAGGGTTGCAGTCACTGTTTCAATGACAGAAAATTTTACATTTTGTTCCTTAATAATTGCGCCTCTAATTTTCATAATTCTTCCTTTTCATTTATTTCAAGAATCGTCATTTTTCTTAATTTTTAAGCTATTTATTCAATTACTTATATCCTCATCGCCGAAAGATAGCCGCCATGAATTGCATTTCCAAGTTTTCCGGGTTTAATACAATCGCCAATGCATTGAAACGGTATTCCGATATCAGGTAATTGCGAGGATAAGGTCTGAACGGATTTGGAACCTGATGCAATCACAATATTATCAAAGCACTGTTGCAATGTTTCTTCGTTTTTTTCGAAAAAGATCTTTTTTTCATTAATTTCAATCACTTTTGCACAGGTAATAATCGTGACATTAAATTTTTTCAAATGATCCAGTAAGATCCATTTGGTGGATTTGCCCACATCTTTTCCGACTTTTGGAAGCATTTCAAAAACAGTGACTTCGGTTGTCCCTTTGTATAAAAGTTCGCGCAATCGTTCATCAGATTCTGCCTGATATGAAAACAAAAAATAAAGCATTTCAGGTGTGAGCGTCCCTTTAGTAGCAATATAAAGTGCTGTTTCAAGACCGACTGCACCACCACCAATGACAGCCGTTTGCTTTCCTAAAAAGGGATTATTTTTTAAAACGTCCCATGCTGTCAGGATACCTGCATCGTCTATACCTTTTATAGGAGGAAGCAGCGGGCCTGCACCTTCAGCCACAATGATATGAGCAGGTTTTTCTTTCTTGATCCGTTTAATATCAATGGTTGTATTCAAGTGTAAGATAATGGGGTATTTTTTCAGCATGGCTCTGTAATAGGGAATATAAGAAAGTAATTCTTGCTTATGGGGTGGCGCACCGGCAATCCATAGTTGACCGCCAATGTCTGATTCCCTTTCATATAACGAGACCTTATGCCCTCGTTTTGCTGCTGTTACTGCCGCCTCAAGACCTGCTGGGCCTGCACCAATGATCATGACCTTTTTTGGGGGTTTGACAGGTGTAATCTTGCGATCATTTTCATAGCCAGCCTCAGGATTTCCAATACATCCTACAGGCTGACCAGAAAAAATTTGATCGGTGCATCCTTGAGAACACGCCACGCATGGACGGATTTCATCAGCGCGTCCCTCAAAGGCTTTTTGGGGCCAAAAAGGGTCAGCAATGAGTACACGACCCAAATTAACCATATCTGCCAGACCATCTTTGATAATCTTTTCAGCCGCTTCAGGATCAGCAATTCGGTTGGATGCCATCACGGGTACAGATACGGATTGCTTGATATTAAAAGCCAGATATGCATAAGCACTTCGTGGCAAGGTCATGGGAAGTTGTGGGACACGAGATTCATGCCATCCACCGGTGACATTGATTGCATCGACACCTGCCCGTTCATAGGCTTTTGCAATTTCTGGTGTTTCATTATCTGTATTGCTGCCAGGAACAAAATCATTGCCCGCCATACGAATGGTCAGGGGATAATCCGGGCCTAAAGCTTTTCTTACTTTTTGAATAACTTCAAGAGGAAATCGCAATCGATTTTCCAGACTTCCACCATAGTCATCTTCACGTTTGTTTTTTAATGGAGACAAAAATTGTGTGATCAGATAGCCAGCAGAAGCCAGTATTTCAATGCCATCAAAGCCCGCAGCTTGAGCGCGTAACGCAGCATGAACATAACAATTCTGAATGATCTGAATGTCTTCGATGGTCATGGCTTTTGGCGTTGTTTTTGAATAAGGGCTGTAAACTTCAGATGGGCCAATGGGTTGTTTGCCATCAATCAAAATTGGGTGGGAATAAGCACCCGCATGAAATAATTGCACCCAGGCTTTTGCACCTTCAGCCTGGATAATCCCTGTAAGTTTTTGAAAATCGGGGACATACTCGTCCGAATCCAGGGCAACAGTAGCAATACCAGATCCAATATAATCAATCCCTACTGGACCAACGGTGATCATGCCTGCTCCCCCACGAGCTCGAGCTTCAAAAAAATTATAATATCGATCATTCAGTTTTCGATCATAGGAGAACAACAATCCCAAAGATGGATAAGCAATTCTGTTTTTGATTTCAACTGAATTGATCTGTATGGGATGAAATAACGATGGATACATTATATGTTTGCCTTTCTTTGCTGGCTTTGAAAGCTTATCAAAAAATAAAAATAGCCGACCGAGGGCGCATTCCCAAAAAGTCGGAGATTTTTTGTCTCAAGACTGCAGGAGTCCATTTTTTTGATTTTGACTATATATCAATATTGAGTTTTATTTGCAAGAGAGCAAAATCCGACGATCATATGAACAATTTCCACATTTTTAATTTTTATGTTTGGAGGCCCATTATAATTCCCCCCAAAATTTGGACAGTCCCTTAAGCTCTAAATATGCTATAAAATAAATACAAAATGAAGAAGGGGGCAACTATGAAAAGAAAACGATATTCCGCA
>PEAL01000168.1 GCA_002753725.1 Deltaproteobacteria bacterium | reverse complement strand
AAAACCGAATTTTCAGACACCCAATCACAAAAAATTGCAAAAGCCATGATTTTGCTTCAAACAGCACACCGATGGTTTGAAGACCGCATTGAATTGAGATCCAAAGGACTTGCTTTTTTTACCCGTCAACTGAACCTGAAATACAGCAACAATGAAGAGTTACTCCTTGAAATTGTTAGCAAAGCCCTGGAACTTGATCCTGTCAACCGGAAAGGATATGAACTGCTGACACAACTTCCTCGAATGGGCAGGGCATCAAAAAATTGTGTTGAAAAGCATCTGTTGATGATGCTGGATCAATTTAAAAATGATCCATTACCCTGCCTCGAACTTGCGACCTTGTATTATGAAAAAAATGCATTTCGAAAAGCCGAAACCATCCTTGAAGATGCAATGAAACGTGCCCCTCATGACAATCGTGTGATTGAACGTCATGTGATATCATTATTAATATCTGCGGCAACCAATTATAAACGCGATAAAAGCCACCTTGTTAAACGTGACATGGAACGGGCCAGCCAGATTGAGTGCAAAACCATGGTGCCTTATTTCGCAGAACGTTCCATTCTGTATGAAATATCTCAAAATCAGAGATCTTTTCTGGAGTGTATTGAAAAACATACGTCATCCTTAAGTACCGTAGACAGAATCAAAGCGATTGCCCTCCTTTGTCTTGAAAAAGATCGCAGTGTGAAAAACAATACCAGTGTTGTGAATAAAATTTTGACAGATCTCAAAAAGGAGATATTAACCCTTTCTGGTATGGACATTTTATCCATTTTAGCGCCACTACCCAAATCTGTCGAACCGCTTTTTAAAGGATTTGATATCGCTTTCTTGTTTGACAAAATCATGCAAGATATTTTCACTCATCTGAATGATCATGAAATTACATCTTTGTTTGATATTATTCTTTCCCCTCAAACAGCACGAATGATTTTAAAAGAAATCAGACGACGCTTGAAAAATGCAGACCCCCATCAAGCCGCATTGTTATCGTTTTATCAGGTCACCATCTGGCATTTAGAAAACAAAGAACATGATCCTGATTTGTTTTATGATATTCTCGAAGATGTAAAGGGACCTTTATTGGATGAGCTGCGTGCATTATCCAGACGATTGGCACAACATGCAGCCGGTACACTCAAGCGCGCATTGGAAACATTAGAATTCTCTTTGATTGCCATGCCTTTTCCCAGTTTGTTTGGAGATAGCAAAGCTCGCGATTTTAATGAAAGCTTTGATGATGGCTGCGACGATGATCCTATTACCAATGAAAATCTTCATGATAAAATTTACGATGACTTTGATGATGACGATGATGATGAAAATGAAAGTATGATGGAGCGTGCATTTAAAAAATTCATAATGGATGAATATGGCGATGAGTTTGATGATTATTTTGATGATGATGATGATGATGATGATGATGATGATGATGAACAGGAGGATATGGACCGGGAATTGTCTCTTTTATTGAAAAAACTCCAACTTGCAGAAAGAAAGCAATCCCCCGATCCACAGATGATAAAAGAACTTGTTGCTCACTTTGAATTTATTATTGATATGATGGGCATTAGAGGGGCTCCCAAGAACATCATTTCTGAAGCAAGCCAATTTTTTTCAGCGATTCCTGATTTTATTGTCATCCTCAAGCGATTGGCCAAAGTATTTGAGAATAACAACGTCAAGAATATCTCTCGTGAAGCGAAATTGATTTTATTCCATTTAAAAAAGAGGAGATGGTAATTTTATGCTGATAAGTTATCTGGTGTTTGACTTGCCACATGATGCTTCTGAAGAAGAAATCAGGCAGGCATACTTGCAAAAAGTTAAGAAGTTCACGCCGGAAAAGGCCCCCAAGGAATTCCGTAAAATAACGGAAGCTTATGAGAATATCAAAAGTGAACGTATCAGAATTCATAATCAATTACATGCACTGGGAAAAATCAGTGATTGCGAAGAGAAATTATTTGAGCTGGCAAAAGTTAAACCTTTGAAACGTCGTCCTTTAGGTTTTCTTGATATGATCAATGCGCAAAAAAAAGCGTTTAATTAGTATTGGAAAAAAAAAAAAAACAATGAAAAAAAATGTTTCTCCTACCATTATCATGAGTATTCGTGATCGAATGACAAAAAGAGTGACATTACCGGTACTCAAAAAAATGGTAGACTTTCTGACACGAAGAATTGAAAAACGCATTGAAGGCTATGTTTCTCATGGCTGGAAAGCAAAAACCCTGGCAGATTTCCAGGAGTGGCTTTTGGATCTTCCGGACACTTTATCGCCCACACAAAGTGCGACAATGGATGCCTGCGATCTATACACAATATTGTGTGAATTTTCATCACTTCGCCAGGAAATTAAACTTCAAAATCGAGAACAGCATCGAGCGATTCGAACACTTGCAGAAACCCTTGATGAATATCAAAAATCATCGGAACTGTTTAAGGATCGATCCGAAGGCATTGCTCTGCTTGAAGAGCGTATTCGTGCAACAAGTATCCAGGATAGTGAAAAAAGAACGGTCATGCCCTTTTTGGATATGAGAGACGCCCTTTCTCGGGGGTATGCATCCAGCAAGCGTATTGCTGACAACAAAAGTTTATTGAGACCTGCTCCCAAGGGGATTGAAAGTACTATCGAAGGCTACGAAATGGCCATTCGACGGTTTGACAGGGCCCTGGCATCAGTGGATATTTTCCCTTTGGCGTGTAAAGATAAACTTTTTGATCCCAAAACCATGAAGGCTGTTGGAAGCAAATCGATTGAAGAAATGTCCGATGGAATGATTGTCGAAGAAATGCTGACAGGCTTTGTGAGAAAAAATGAGGTCATTCGCTTTGCGGAGGTCGTGGTAAACAAAATCCGACCCGCTGCGATCAATCAATAACTCCTCTAATGATGAACGGTCATTCCGTTCTTGAGGAACCATTCAATGGAGATGAATAAAAAATGGAACCTATCGTAGGAATCGATCTGGGAACGACAAATTCTGAAGTTGCTTTTATCATTAATAACAACGCAGAAATTTTTCAAGATAATGACAATGGTATTATGCCTTCGTGTGTTGGTTTAAATGCAGAGGGGCAAATTATCGTTGGGATGGAGGCCAAGAACCAGGCGGAGCTTTTTCCGGAACAGACAGTTCTGTCAGTTAAACGTCTGATGGGAAAAGAAGAAAAAATAGTTTTGGGAAATCAGTCCTATCTTCCACAAGAAATTTCAGCATTTATTTTAAAAGCATTGAAAGAAAGGGCAGAAAAGAAACTTAACCAAAAAGTTTCTAAAGCTGTCATTACAGTTCCTGCCTATTTTACCGATGCTCAACGTCAGGCCACACGCGAAGCTGGTGAAATTGCGGGTTTGAATGTCGTGCGTATCATCAATGAACCCACGGCAGCAGCTTTGGCCTACGAAACCAACAGCTCGGAGCATCAGAATATTTTAATCTACGATCTGGGCGGAGGAACCTTTGATGTATCCATCGTCAAGATTGAAAGTGACGTGGTTGAAGTTCTGTCCAGCACGGGTGACAATCATTTGGGCGGGGATGATTTTGATCATGCGATTATGAAGCTCTTACTGGACTATATTCAAAATGAACTCAAAATGACCATCAAAGAACCCCAAAAATTGATGGCTCGTCTCAAAAGGGCTTCAGAAGCTGCAAAAATTGAACTGTCCTCAAGCCCCTATGTAAAAATTGAGGAAGATCATATTGGCCGCAAAACATTTCGGGATATTCATTTATCCTATGAACTGTCGAGAGACGCTTTTGAGGAAATGATCGATGATGATATTTCTCGAACAATGGATGCCGTCAACACCGCATTGAAAGATGCGAACCTTTTACCGGCTGATATCGATAAAATTATTTTGGTGGGTGGTTCAACGCGGATCCCTAAAATATCAAAAATGCTTGAAGAAAAATTCAGCCAACTGCCACATGGAGAGATCGATCCAGATTTGTGTGTGGCTCTTGGCGCAGCCATTCAGGCAGGACGTGAAATGGGGATGGATCAATCAAGTATTTTATTGGATATTACCCCTTATACCTTTGGCACCTCTGCTCTTGGAACACTGAATGGCCAGCCCATTCATACCCTCTTTGTGCCATTGATTCGAAAAAATACCAAACTACCGGCCAGTCGCAGCGAGGTCTTTTATACAATGGTCGATGGCCAGGAAAATGCTGAAATCAAGGTGTATCAGGGAGAACATCCCAATGCATTGGACAATGTGCTGATTAATAAATACATGTTTCGCTTGTCTAATAATACACCGGGAGGAAGTCCCATTGTGTTGAATTATGACCTGGATATCAATGGTATTCTTAAAATGGAAGCCATGGAAAAGCAAAGTGGTCGAAAAATCAATGCTGTTATTGAAAATGCTTTTGCATCTTTTTCAGAAGAAGAAATATCCAGATCAAGAAGAAAAATTGAAGAGGCATGGGGGAACAGCGAAGAAGAAAGTCTGGAACTCGTTGAAATAACAGACAATTTATTTGATAAGCTTCCTCATGACATGAAAGAGATTATTCGTCAGGTACAGGCAAGACTTGATGATGCTCCTGAAGAAGATCGGGATGAAATGATCGATCTCATTGAAGATATTCAGGATGCTATTCAAGAAGGAAATCTTGATCGTGCGAAGGAGTGTAAAAAAGAATTGGAAGAAATTCTTTTTTACATTGGAGACGAATAGATGAAACGATGCCCAGCATGCAATGCACGTTATCAAGGGAAAGAAACATGTCACCGGTGTGGGATGAATATTGATGCTCTCATTGACATTAAGGATCGCGCACAGGACCATTTTCAACAGGCAATCAGATATTTTTATGGAAATGACTTTGAACACATGTATTTTCATGCCCGACGTTCATACTCACTGTTTCGAAGCCCCGAGTCCATACAGGTTCTCGCATGTGCTGCATTGATGGTCAATCGTTTTGACATGGCAACAACCTTATGGCAGCAGTATCATCACTGTAAGCCATTATGTTCCAGATAACCCTGGAATAATTAAGATTTTTTGATATTGGAGGTTTTATTATGAGCAAAGATTTATATCCGTCATTACCTATTTATATTATTGATGACGATCCCGTTTCCAGAGAAGCACATCAGGTCATTTTGGAGCATCGTGGCATGAACCACCTTATGTTTTCTGACAATACTGATGATGTTTTTTCCAAGCTGGATAACCAAAATGTCAGCGTAATTTTGCTGGACTTAATGTTTCCGGACTGCGAAAAAAATGGTGAAGATCTTTTGCCAGAACTTCTGCAACGCTATCCGGAAGTTCCAGTGATTATCATCACAGAAAATGGCGAAATTGAAACAGCGGTCAAATGCATGAAATCAAATGCATATGACTACCTGGTTAAACCCGTTGATGCGGATCGACTGGTAACAACGGTTGAACTGGCCCTGGAATATAGGGATATTTCCAGTGAAAACATAACGTTACAAAAACAACTACTGAGTGGGCAGTTGCAACATCCGGCAGCCTTTTCAGGCATTGTTTCATCAAACAATGAAATGTTGTCTATTTTCCGATATGTGGAAGCCGTGTCTACATCCACTCAACCGATGTTGATCAGCGGTGAAACAGGTGTAGGAAAAGAACTGATTGCCAATGCGGTTCATAAATGCAGTAATCGAACAGGTGAATTTATTTCTATCAGTGCTGCAGGTATGGATGATGTCAGCTTTTGCGATAAATTGTTTGGACATGTCAAAGGTGCTTTTGACGGTGCAGATGATGACCAATCCGGTACGGCTTTTAAAGCGTCCGAAGGAACAATATTCCTGGATGAAATTGCTGATCTGAGTTTTGAAACCCAGAAAAAACTCCTGCATTTTATTCAAGAACGTGAATATTATCCATTGGGATCCAAAAAAGTCAAACGAACAAGCGCAAAAGTGATTGCTGCAACCAATCAGGATCTCAAAAATATGGTTGATCAAGGTAAATACAGAGCTGATCTTTATTATCGACTCAGCACCCATCATATTTCTATTCCGCCACTGCGTGAGCGTATGGAAGACTTGCAGTTGTTGCTGGATTATTTCATTGATATGTCTGCAAAAGACATGAACAAACGATTCCGCGTACCCAGCAAAAAAATTCTGAGCTGCTTGTCAGAATACGAATTCCCGGGCAATGTTCGAGAATTACGCGCAATGATATACGATGCTGTGGTCAGCCAAAAACGTGGCGATTGGTTGGATACCAAATTCTTTGAAAAATATGTCAAAGAAAATCAACCCAATGGTGTTCAGATCCGAAAATTCCAAAGTTCTGATTCTGCTGCTTTCATCTCTGCCTTGCATCGATTGCCATTAATGAGAACACTCCAGGATACTCTGATCGACGAAGCATTGAAACGCTCCAGTGGTAATCAGACCATTGCGGCCAATATGATTGGTGTATGTCGTCAAACGATCATTCGATTTTTAAAACGCTAACAATCGTCATTGTATTTACTGTTCAGTAATGAATCGTTTTTATCATTTTAAATGAAAGCCATGATTTTGGATCATGGCTTTCATTTTTTTTCGAGTTTGCTAATATTTTAGGAAATGATGACACACCCATTTGAATTACTCCGGAAGAAAGGTCTCTTTTTTAAGAACAATGGCCAGTATCAAGATGCGGTTCACTGTTTTGAGGAAGCTTTAACCCTTTGCCCGGATGATATCGAAACCATCAATTTATTGGGTGAATCCTTTATAGAAACAGGGGAGCTTAAAAAAGGCCAACAGTGCTTTTTTAAAACCATACAACTGCAATCCAATTGTGCCCAAGGCCATACCAATCTGGCAAAGAGCTTCTTTGGTCAGAATGATTTTCACCAGGCGTTATATCATGCCCTTGAAGCCTTGCCATCGAACAAAAACAATGATGGATTTCTCTACTTTTTAGGATTGACTTTTCAAAAAATCAGCAAGTACAAAGAAGCAATCAAGTATTATCAGGAATCAATAAACCTTAATCCAAACCTTTCCGTGGCCTGGAACAACCTTGGAATTGTTTACACCCTTTTGGGCCAGTTAACAAACGCAGAACATATTTTTAAACAAGGAATTCAGAGATTTCCTGATAATTATAAGCTCTTACTTAATTTGGGCCGGTGTTATGATGAACAAGGTCAAAGTGATACCGGTCTTTTCTATTATTCAAAAGCAGCATCTCTGACAGAAAGAGAATCTCAAGCAAGAAGCAATCTGCTGTTTGCATTGCATTATCAAATGGATTTGACGCCTGAAAACTTGTACAGGGCCCATTGTTCATGGGCAGTCAGTACTAAAAAGAAAGACGCTTTTAGGAATGCATTACCTACCCATCCCATTCATATTGGTTATGTTTCGTCAGATTTTAAATTACATCCGGTTTCATCTTTTTTTTATTCCATTCTTTTAAATCATGATCAAGAACGTTTTCAACTTTTCTGCTATGCACATGTGGATCAACCGGACGCAATGACAGAAAAAATGAAACAATGTGTAAGGCACTGGCGAAATATTTCTATGCTCAGTGATGATGAGGTCTATCATCTGATTCAAAAGGATCGCATCCATATTCTGGTGGATCTTTCCGGGCATAGTGATAATAGCCGGTTACGTATTTTTACCATGCAGCCTGCGCCTATTCAAGTGACCTACCTGGGATATCCTGGTACAACAGGACTCAACCAGATGGATTACCGCATAACCGATGCCTGGGCTGATCCACCTGAAAATGATGCATTCAATTCTGAAACATTGATTCGTATGCCCCATTGTTTTTTATGTTATACTCCTTTAATACAATTTCTAACAGTCAATGCGCTACCCGCACAGAAAAATGGGTTCATTACATTGGGATCACTCAATCGGTTGCCGAAAATCAATTCTCAAGTCCTTGAAATTTGGGCTCAAATTTTATTAAACATTCCTCGTTCGCATCTGGTCTTAAAATCAATGGCCTTTAATGACACACTGATAACCCGTCGAATGTGGGCATTTTTTGAAAATAAAGGGATTGACAAAAATCGCATAGAGTTAATCCATTTAACAAACACCATAAAAGAGCATCTTCTGTGTTACCATCAGATCGATATTGCATTAGACACCTTTCCATACAATGGAACAACCACAACCTGTGAAGCCTTATGGATGGGGGTGCCTGTCATTACCCTGGAAGGAAAGGCCCATGTATCGAGAGTCACAACAAGTATATTAAAAAACATTGGTTTAACCGAATGCATTGCTCGAACAACCGATGACTATATTCATATCGCTATAGCCCTTTCTAAAAATATAAATTTATTGTCACACATGAGACAACATCTTCGAACCATCTTTAAGGCTTCACCACTGTCTCAAGCAAACTCTTTTGTGGCCGCACTTGAAGAAAAATATCTATGGATGTTGCAAAATAAAGGTAAGCACGAGTGAACATAGGAGTAAAAAATAATCAAGCTGTCGCCCGTCGTTTTAATCACGTTGCCAAACAGTTTGAATCGATTATTGATGCTTATAGTGTATCCAGACGACACAACATTGTCTTGCCGCATCTGTTCGGAAAAGTACTGAGTACAGGAAGTGGGCCAGGATTATTTGAAGCGACCCATCAAATCAATACACTGATTCACATGGATATTGCAGTTGATATGTGTAAGGTTTTGCGTCAAAAACGACACATAGCAGTATGCGGTGATGCTGAATCTCTACCTGTTTCAAACGAATCCCTGGATGGTATCGTTGCCCTTGAAATGCTATACTATCTCAATTGCCCGGATCATTTTCTTAGTGAAGCATTTCGCGTTCTCAAACCGGGTGGGCATCTCATGATCAGCAGTTTCAATCAACGACTCAAATGGTATGATCGTTTGATCCGTCGAATGCTTCGAGTCTGTTCCATTGGGCCCCAATATTTTGATGATCCTGTGGAACGTTTTTTCTATCAAAAAGAGTTGAAAGACATGATTCTTCATCATGGTTTTTCTATTGACTGTCAACGCTCTATATTGATTGTGCCATTTAAAAATTTGAAATCATTGGATGAACGTTTAGAAAAAACATTTTTTCAACATCTGGCCATGTTTCATGTTTTTGTGGCCCGGAAACCCTTATGAATCGTATTTTATTATTAAATTTGCCGTCATCCATTCATTGTGCCCGAAGTTTACATCGAGCCAATCTTGGGAAACCTGGCTATCGGTGGCCGCCTGTGGATTATATTTGTTTATCCGGATATTTTACACCATCTATATATGAGGTTCGCTATTGCGATTATCAAGTGTCATCTTCGTTACCTTTATGGCAAGAAATCATGACCTTTCAACCCCATTGTATCATTGCTGCCTACAGTCCTTATTTTGAATCAACAGATCTCAAACAACTGAATGCTATTGCAAAAAAATATCCCATGATCACTGTTATTTTACTGGCCAACCACAATGATCGTTTACATATGGGCCATGCTGAACGTATATTGCGGCAAAACCCACGACTGTCAGCATTAATTTATGATTATGCGTTTAATGACATCACTGATTATCTTCAGGGCAATCGGAACAACCATCTGAAAAATATTTTATTTTTAAATCACGGAACGTTATTTGGCAAAATAGAATGCATTCCTCAAGCGTTTGAACTTCCTGTGCCACGGCATGAACTTTTTCGTTCACCGGACTATTTTCATTATGACAGTAATGGTGGCTATTTAACCGCCACAATGGCATCCTTTGGGTGTCAGAAAAACTGTCCTTTTTGTTGGGGGCCCAATTTATATCCACAGGTAACCACTCGTACGCCTGATAATTTAATTCAAGAAATGGAATATATTCAATCGTGTGGATTTTCGGAAGTGTATTTTCATGACCTGACATTTGCTCATGATCTCACCCCCATGAAAATATTTTGTGAAAAATTAATCGAACGTTCATTAAATCTTCGATGGTTTTGCTCGACACGCTTTGACTGTTTGACACCAGACATGATTCAAAAAATGGCAGCTGCCGGGTGTCAGTGTATTGAATTGGGATTGGAAAGTGGGCATGCGGAAATTAGAAAGCATTATGGTAAACCCGTATCAGACCAATGGGTTCAATCCATTGTTTCAGAATGTCATGGGAATGGTATTCATATTTCGGTGTTTGCTATTTTGGGATTACCTGAAGAAACAAGAGATATGATGTTTCAATCATTTAAAAATATTCAACATCTCAAGCCAGATTACATTTCCTTAAACATTATGTGGGCAGAACCTCTGACAACATTCACCCGATCCTTAAAAACACCTGTCAAAAAAAATCCCAGAACCCAGGCCATGACCGGAATCAATTTTGATCATCCACATATGACAGCGAAAGAAATTCGCCAACTCCACACCCGATTTATGATGCAATTTTACCTGTCTCCTTTGACCATTGCCAGACAAGTCAGACGCTTGAAATCTTTTAAGCGATTGAGGCGGGTGATGCATATCTTTTTGTCATTAATAAAAAAAATATTGATTTTAGAGTGATAATCAATTTCCTGCCTTTTTTATCATGGTCATATTCTTCACAATAAAAGCATTGTGTGTATTCATTGTTTGAATCCATGGCAACCCATATGTTTCAACACCTGGGGTTTCAACCCCAGGCGGACGTACAATTTCAGGTGGTCGTGCTTAGCCTGACGGCTAGGGGGGAAATGGGGTCACATCTTGATTATTGCACTTAATGAGAGTTATTTTAGATTTTGATTTAACAAATAAATTAAGTGCAATAATCAAGATGTGACCCATTTTCCCCCACAATAATCAAGATGTGACCCCATTTTCCTCACCCCCAAATAAATTAAGTGCAATAATCAAGATGTGACCCCATTTTCCCCCATTTTCCCCCACCATTTTCCCCCATTTTCCTGAAATTGTACGTCCGCCTGGGGTTTCAACCCCAGGTGTTGAAACATATGGGTTGCCATGGATTCAAACAATGAATACACACAATGCTTTTATTGTGAAGAATA
>PEAL01000020.1 GCA_002753725.1 Deltaproteobacteria bacterium | reverse complement strand
AATGTTGAAGATTCTGAAATAACCCCGCATGATATTGACTATGACGGGTTGGATATCGATGGATTGGATACATTGTTAAATAATTTGTGAAAAAATGAAAATAAAGAAGCATTTATTAAATTTTTCAGGTGAGTGTAAATCTCTTAACCAATTTTTTTTAACATGAAAGGAATTTTTTATTATGAAAAAGATTAAATCTTATTCGAAAAATCGTATTTTCGTTATCCTGTCTTTCGTTTGTATGAGTCTATTTTTACTTACTGGATGCAGTTCAAACGATGATTATTCTCCCCCTGAAATTAAAACCGGAAAGTTTATCGATAGTCCCATAGAAGGCATTTTCTATAAGTGTGGGGCATTGTCAGGGTATACCAATAAAGAAGGAGAATTCGAGTATACTGATAATAACAAGGTTACCTTTAGTATTGGTGGGATAGAGATAGGAACCGTTCAGGGTGACGGCATTATTACTGTTTTAGATCTGGTTCCCGGATCAGATTCCACAAACAAAACAGTTCTCAACATCGTAAGATTTCTTACCTCACTGGATTCTGATAAGGATATTGAAAACGGCATAAAGATTGACAAATATTTACACGAAGTATTATCAGAAGAGACCATTGATTTTACCGAATCCGATGAAACCACTTATACCAATGAGATTGAATATCTTTTAGACACGACTTTTCCCGATGGAAGTAGAAATATTACGCCAATCTTAACTGCATCTGGTCATTTAAGGCTTTCGCTGCTGATGAACGACCCTGAGTCTAATATTGCGAAAACAGTGCAGGCATTTATGGAGAATGCAATAGAAGAATATGAATTCCCTGGTCTTGCTTTAGTCATAAAAAACAAAGCAGGAAAAGTCTGGAAATCTGCAACCGGTTTTGCTGATACTGAAAAGAAAGAAGAAATGACGACTGCTCACAAAGTCAGGGCAGCGAGTATCACAAAAACCTTTACTGCGATGTTAACCTTATATCTTATTCAGGACGGTTTGCTATCCCTTGATGATACTGTGGCTGATTTGCTGCCAGGTGTATTATGTGACGTATTAACGCCTGAAAACATTACTGTTCGTAACCTTCTACAACATACATCAGGACTGGCAAATTTTATGTGGGATGAGCCTGATGAAAATGGCTCCACAGATAATTTTTTAACAGACTATCTGTACAGAGCAGATACAAAAACGTTTGTACCTCAAGATCTCATTGACATCGTCTGTGAATTTCCTAAATTTTTCTACTCTTTTGGTACAGAACATTCATTAAAGCCTGGAGATGCATGGGAATACTGCAACGCAGGATTCATCCTTCTGGGCATGATCATAGAAAGTAAAACAAATTCGACCTGGGAAGAACAAATTCGAAACAGAATTATTACACCATTGAATCTGACTGATACCATTGTTCCTGAAACCGGAGAGTACGAAATGCCAGATTATTCTGCAGTCGGTTATGCGAATTATATGGAATCTTTCCATCTGTGTTTTGATTCAGCCACAGAAACCTATCACGCCTGTACAGAAGAAGACAGTGTATTAGAGGATGGTTCTCAAACCGAGCCTTCCACCGTTTGGTCAATGGGCGATATCATATCTAATATGGAAGACATTGCAGATTGGTTCATGTATGCAGGAGAAAGTGAACTGATGAGCGATTGTAAAAAAGATGTGACGGAATCGGAAGAAATGTATGATACGGGATATCCAGGGCTTTATATGTGCAATGGTTTTATGAGGAATGAAAATTTTAATATCCTGCTTCATCCTGGACAGCTTACCGGTTACGATTCAGCAGGTGCTTACCATTTAGGGACAAGTTCCTCGTACGGTGTTGTTACCAATAGAACCATATCACATGGTGCTAATATTCGTTCGCTGGTTTTATTTCCGCTACTGGATTTACTTTTTGGAGATCCTTCAACTGAAGGACCATCCAAGCGGTCACGTACGAAAAAATCTTTAAAAAGAAACCTTCCAGGAACACTTAGTGAGTATTAATGAGCGGTCTGTTTGAACAGGGTCAGACCAGACAAAAGTGTTTAATGTGCTGATTATAGGCACAAATTTGAACAAACATGCCCATTTTGGGCCCTTAGAGATACTATTTTGATGATAGAATAGTATCTCTAAGGAATGTTCTAAAAACAAGTTCCTCATTTTCTTATGTTCCACGAACGTGGTGAAAAAGGGCGTACCATTAATGGAGAATAATATAAACTTATGAATGTACGAATAAATAACGTTTTCGTTCGTTCCATTGCAACGGCTTTACCTGATGAAACATATGATCTCACTGATCTTTCTGATATTTATGGCGAAGACGAAGTTAATCGAATAATAAAAATTAATGGCATTTCAAAGATTCGCGTTGCACCTGAAGAAGTATGTGCATCTGATCTGTGTGAAAAAGCAGCAAATTTAATTTTAGAAAATAATGATAAAGAAAAAATTCAAGGCATCGTGTTTGTCTCTCAGACACCAGATTATATTTTACCGGCAACCAGTGCATGCCTTCAGCATCGCCTGGGACTTTCAAATGAATGCGTGGCTTTTGATATCAGTAATGGCTGTCCGGGTTATATTTATGGATTGTTTCAGGCCGCCATGTTGATAAATTCAGGAAGCTGTGATTCTGTTCTGGTTTGTGCTGGAGATGTTATTTCCAAATATATCAATCCCCTTGATCGATCAAATCGCATGGTCTTTGGTGATGCAGGTAGTGCTACTATTTTGGAAAAGGGCGCTGGCAAGATATCTTTTAGTATTATGACCGATGGTTCTGGTGCTGATAACCTTATCATTCCTGCCGGGGGATGCAGATATCCAAAAAATGAAGATTCGGAAATGGTTTCAGTAAAAAATGACGGAAATATGCGTTCAGACGAAGATCTCTTTATGAATGGACTGGAAATAATGAATTTTTCTAACCGCGAGGTTCCAATAAGAGTAGATGCGGTCATTGATAAGCAAGGATGGGAAAAATCTGAAGTTACCCTTTTTGGATTTCATCAGGCAAATCAATTCATGCTTAATAATTTAAGAAAAATTATGAAAATCTCTAAAGAAAAACTTCCCATTGCCATGCAAGAAACCGGAAACACAGGGCAGGCATCTATTCCGCTAATGCTGGCTTTAGAACAAAAAAATCTTATCAAAAACAATCGATTAGAAAAATCTGTCCTGTGTGGCTTTGGGGTTGGTCTGTCTTGTGCTGCTGCGGCTTTGGATCTTTCTAAAACCACTATTCAATCAATGAATAGTGACGTCTGAATGGAGGCATTAAAACCATGTATGAAAAAATAGTTAATTTAATCATTATGCAGGCAGAAGAACTTAATGAAACGTTAGAAAATAAAATTCCTGCTGAATTGGGAGCTTCAGCTTCACTTTTTGATGGTAAAGATGGAATTCTTGATTCCATTGCCCTTGTTACATTAATTGTTGCTGTAGAACAGTCTGTAGAAGATGAGTTTGAAACATCTATCATTTTAGCGAATGAAAAAGCAATGTCACTGAAAAACAGTCCTTTTAAGACAATAGGCTCCCTTGCTGAATATATTGTGATTCTTTTAAACGAGGAAAACACAAATGGATGAAACTCAAGTCATGATTATTACTGGAACAAGGAAAGGCATTGGAAAATATCTGGCTCACTATTATGTTAGCAAAGGCTTTATAGTGATTGGTTGTAGCCGAGGCGAGGTTGATTACAAGCTGTCCGGTTACCAGCATTTTTGTCTTGATGTTTCAGATGAAAAAAAAGTTAAACAAATGATCGCTAAAATTCGTAAAACCTATGGTCGCCTGGATGTTTTAATCAATAATGCAGGCATTGCATCAATGAACCATATTCTTTTGACACCTGCTCATACCGTTCACAATATTCTTAATACAAACGTTGTCGGCACGTTTTTGTTTTGCCGTGAAGCAGCTAAATTAATGCAAAAAAATAAATATGGAAGAATCGTAAATACTTCTACGGTGGCAACCCCCCTGAAACTTGAAGGCGAGGCAATCTATGCTGCTTCAAAAGCTGCAATACTTTCATTCACAGAAATTATTGCAAGAGAATTAGCAAATTTTGGTATTACTGTAAATTCAGTGGGACCAACACCTGTTGAGACAGACCTGATACGCTCAGTTCCAAAAGAAAAGATGGATAATTTGCTTGCCAGGCAGGCAATATCAAGATTTGGAACTTTTGAGGATATTTCAAATGTGATTGATTTTTTCATAAAAAAAGAAAGTGAATTTGTTACAGGACAAAATATTTATCTTGGAGGGATATAAGGAGTTCGGGGATGAATGAAATCATCATGTACGGAAATCTTCTCAGCGATATCAAAAGAAGGATTCAACAAGCACAGGCAAAAGCAATACTTTCTGTAAATGCGGAGATGATCCTTATGTATTGGGATATAAAGAATATGAAGGTTCAATGGGGAAACAGCCTGTTTCCCAATTGGAAAAAAGGAAACAACTTGTTTCCCAAATTCCATGGGGCCATACTATTCTGCTTATGCAACGTTTGAAGGATCATAGCATCAGATTCTGGTATATGAAAGAAACCATAAAAAATGGTTGGAGCCGAGATACCCTTACCTCAATGATAAAAAAGGATCTGTATACTCGGCAAGGTCAATTGACTCATAATTTCGATACAACATTGTCGCTGCAACAATCCGATTTAGTGCGGCAGACTCTGAAAGATCCATATATATTTGATTTTCTTACTATAGCGGAACCATTTGTCGAACGTGAATTAGAGACTGAACTTATTAAGCATCTCGAAAAATTTTTAATTGAATTAGGTTCAGGTTTCGCATTTGTCGGCAGGCAATATAAAATGACAGTAACTGACCAGGATTTTTATCTTGATCTCTTATTTTATCATTTGCAACTACGTTGTTTTATGGTGATTGAATTAAAAAAAGGAGAATTCAAGCCGGAATATGCGGGGAAGATGAATTTTTACTGTTCAGCCGTGGATGATCTGCTGAAGCATGAGACTGATAAACAAACCATCGGACTGATCCTATGTGAAACAAAAAATAAAGTGTTTGCTGAATATTCTTTGCGTAACATCCACAAACCCATAGGTGTGTCTGAATACGAATTAACACAGGCCTTGCCAGAAAATTTGAAAGGGAGCTTACCGAGTATTGAAGAAATTGAAACGGAGTTAAGTCGGGGAAGAAAACAATTAAAAAAAAATTCAGGGAACACAATATAAAATTTATAACCAGACAATGTACAGGATAAAATGCTGGTTTTTTAGCTTAATCAAGAAACTTAAATATTAATTTTTAGGACAAATATTTATCTTGGAGGGATGTAATGGGGGTTGAGTATCTTACCGAAAGACTGAAAAAATTTTCTGATAATGAAGCAATTATATATAATGACATCATTTTTTTATACAAAGATATTCTTTTATTAATCGATAAATGGTCTGAAAATTTAAGCAATAACACTATTCCATCGGGTTCTGTTGTCAGCATAACAGGAGATTATTCTCCGGATTCTATTGCTTTGATCATTGCATTAATTAAAAATAAAAACATTATTGTTCCTTTAACGCCTCTTGCAGAAGCAAATTTTGATCAATACTTCAATATTTCACATACACAATATATTATTAATTTTACAGAGAATAATTTTAATGTAGTCAAAAGAAATGACACTCCTTTGCAAAACACGATACTAAAACAACTCATCCAGGAAAAGCATCCCGGGTTAATTCTGTTTACATCAGGTTCCACAGGCGAACCAAAGGCTGTTGCACATGATTTTGACAGGCTTTTATCAAAATTTATAAAGGCAGATAAACCTTTCAGAACCTTGTGCTTTTTGATGTTTGACCATATTGCAGGTATAGATACTTATTTTTATGCTTTATATAGCGGAGGCTCTGTGGCTTTTCCAATCTCAAGGACACCAGGAGATGTCTGTAAGTTAATAGAAAAATATAAGCTTGAAGTTCTTCCAACATCACCGACTTTTTTAAACTTGATGATGCTGTCTAAGCAATATAAAAATTATGATTTAAGTTCATTAAAAATAATTACTTATGGTTCGGAAAAAATGCCAGGGCCATTATTGAAAAAAGTAGAAGAAACGTTTAAGCATGTAAGAATTATTCAAAAATATGGGCTTACTGAATTAGGATCGCCCTCTTCCAGATCAAAAAAAAATGATTCTGCCTGGATAAAAGTCAATGGTGATACGTTCAAAACCAAAGTGGTTGATAATATACTGTATGTAAAATCCAATACAGCCATGTCAGGTTATCTGAATGCTCCAAGTCCTTTTACTGATGATGGATGGTTTATTACTGGCGACAGCGTTGAAGTTGATGGCGAGTATATTAAAATTTTAGGCAGGAAATCTGAAATAATAAATCTTGGCGGGGAAAAAGTATGGCCTGTTGAAATTGAAGAAGTCATTCAAATGATGCCTGAAGTTGAAGATGTTGTCGTAAAAGGCATTCCAAGCCCCATTACCGGACAAATGATAATGGCTACTGTGAAACTGAAAAAAAATGAAAGCCTGTCGAATTTTCGTAAAAAAATGAGAAAATTCTGTAAAGACAAGCTGTTACATTTTCAAATTCCCCAGAAAGTCGTATTGACAGATGAACCTTTCCATATTGGACGTTTCAAAAAAATGAGATGAGGATATTGTTTTCATGTTTGCCAAAAAAAATATTAAAAATATTTATGCACTTACCCCCATGCAGGAAGGGATGCTGTTTCAAACGTTATATGACAAGGAGTCGTTGAGTTATTTTGAGCAATATTGCTTTCATATTTCCGATCATCTGGATGTACCTGTTTTTAAAGATACCTGGAATGAAATAATGCGCCGGCATGATATTTTAAGAACTATTTTCGTTCATAAAAATGTTCCACAACCTTTGCAGATTGTTTTAAAAATACGTGACATTGATTTTCACTATGAAGATATTTCTACCTTATCTAAAGAAGGACAAGAGGTTCATTATAATCACTATAAGGACAAAGACAAACAAACACAGTTTGATTTAAGCAAAGATGTTTTAATGCGAATCGCAGTCTTTAAGTTAGATGAAACCTCCTTTAACATCATCTGGACGTTTCATCATATTTTATTAGATGGCTGGAGTACAGGAATTATTTATGAAGAACTGAACACGATTTATAATGCATTTAAACAGGGTGAAAAACCAAACCTGAATCCACCTGTATCCTTTAGTCATTACATACGCTGGTTAAAAGGGCAGAATAAAAAGACAGCAAAATCTTATTGGAAAAAATATCTGAGCGACTACAAACACTTAACGACGCTGCCGCGAAAAACAACAGATCAAAGAAACTCTTTTATTGAAAAAAATATTGAGTTTGAACTTGATGAAACAATGACCCAAGCATTGCAGAATGTAGCGTCAAAAAATCAGATTACCATTAATACTGTCATTCAGGTTATCTGGGGAATTTTATTAACAAAATATAATGCTCTTGAAGATATTGTTTTTGGAGCAACAGTGTCTGGACGTCCTGCTGACATCAAAGATATTGAACGTATGGTTGGTATTTTAATCAATGCGATTCCTGTACGTATTAAAATAGCTCCTGAACAACCCTTTAGTGAATTGTTAAAAAGGGTACATCTGATAGAAACAGAAAGCAGAAATTATCATTATTATTCCCTTGCAGATATACTTACAGAAACCTGTCTTAAGCAAAATCTCTTTGACCATATCCTTGTATTTGAAAATTATCCTGATCCTGGAGAACCTGGAAAAAATCTAAAAAATCAAATAATTATTGATAATTTTGAAGTCTATGATCATACACACTTTGATCTGACCTTAATTATTTCTCCTGAAAAAAATACGATAAATTTTAGTATTACTTATAACCAATCTGTATATGATCATGTTATTATAGAAAAAATTCAGCCTCATCTGGAATTGATTATTAAAACGGTTACAAATAATCATACTATTACAATTGAAAGTATAGATATTCTTTCCCAAAATGAAAAAGAATTTTATGTTCAAGCCAGAGATCACCGAAACACTGCATTGTCTAAACAGCTTGAACGACTTGATAAACACGCTGGAAACGTATCCATCAAATATAAACCCCCTGAAAATGAACACCAAAAAAAACTGGCTGATATATGGGAAGAAATATTAGATTGTGATGCAGTGGGGATTGATGATAATTTTTTTGAGTCGGGTGGACATAGTTTGATGGCAATGCAAATCATTGCCAGAATACATAAAATATTTGATGTTGAAATAAGTATAAATACATTTTTTGATAATCCCAATATCAGATTATTAAGCAACATAATAACCAACCAGAATATTAGCAAATATTTAGATATCGAAAAGTTACACGACAGACCATTTTATGATGTCAGTCATTCACAGAGACGATTGTGGATTTTGGATAAAATGGAAGACGGATTGACTGCTTACAACCTGTCAATGGGCTTTATGTTTAAAGGACTTTTTAATGTTAAAGCTTTTAAGAGGTCTATAGAAATGACGATCAACCGTCATGAATCCCTGCGTACGACTTTTATTGAAATAGATGGAGAACCCAGGCAAAAAATTAATAAACACCTGGAAGTTGAATTCAAAGAAATAGATCTTAGAGATCAGGATAATAATAAAATAATTGCAAAGGAAATAGCAAAAGAGGAATCAAATTGTCCGTATGATCTAAAAAATGGTCCTTTACTCAAAATCGGGCTTTTATGGCTTTCCAATGATTGTCATGTGATTCTCATGAATATCCACCATATTATTTGTGATGGCTGGTCTTTGGGAGTGCTTGAAAATGAAATATTATTTTTATATAAATCTTTTGTTCATGACAAAAAAATTGAATTACCTCCTCTAAATATACAGTACAGAGATTATACAGCATGGCAAAACAAAATTCTTTCCGATGAAAATGTAAAAGCTCATCAACACTATTGGCATGATAAATTGTCCGGTGAACTTCCCGTGCTTAACCTTCCAATGGATCATCAACGGGGATCCGTTCAAACGTATAATGGAAATACATTAAGTCATATTTTTACGAAAGAGTTAACATCTAAGCTTGAAATATATTGCAGAAATAATGAAGTCAGTCTTTTCATGACATTATTGACAGCATTAAAGACTCTGCTTTATCGCTATACGGGTCAGGAAGACATTATCATAGGCTCTCCCATTGCTGGAAGAAATCATCCTGATCTTGAAGATCAAATTGGTTTTTATGTGAATACTCTTGCTTTAAGAGATCAGATAAATGGAAATGACAGCTTCAAAAAATTACTTAAAACAGTTAAGCAAACCACTATAGATGCTTATGAACATCAAGTTTACCCCTTTGACAGACTTGTGGAAGAACTTAACGTTCAAAGAGATGTCAGCCGTTCCCCTATTTTTGATAGTATGATGGTACTGCAAAACAATGACATCAAAGAAATTAAATTAGACGACCTTGAAATATCGCACTTTGAATATGAGACGGGTATCAGCCAATTTGATATTACTCTGAATTTTATCACTGATGAGAATAAACTATGTCTGTATCTAAATTATAATTCAGATATTTTTGAAAAAGACAGAATGATTCGGTTTGCGTTGCATTTTGAAGAATTATTAAAAAATATTTTGCATAACGATGAGCAGTTAATCAACAAGTTAAACATATTAACGGCATCGGAAAAACAACAAATTTTATTTGATTTTAATGATACCAAAACAGATTATCCGGCAGATAAAACAATTGTCGATCTTTTTGAAGAACAGGTAGAAAAAACGCCTGATAACAGTGCAATAATTTATAAAAACAAGTCCATAACCTACAAAGAACTGAACCAAGCAGCAAATGCACTGGCACATCATCTATTAGATCATTATCAAATTCAGCCAGATGATCTGGTGGGTGTGATGGCAGATCGAAGTGAAAAAATGATTATCAGCCTGCTTGGAATATTAAAAGCCGGGGGAGCTTACCTTCCCATTGATCCTGCTTATCCGCAGCAAAGAATCGATTACATGAAAAAAGACAGTGCTTGCAGAGTATTATTATCTGAAAAGGATTTCAGGCTGGAAACATGTAATATAAACAATCCACAGAATAAAATTTCAATTCATAATTTAGCTTATGTTATTTATACTTCTGGTTCTACTGGTAGGCCAAAGGGAGTAATGATAGAACAGGGTGGCTTTGTGAATATGTGCCTTGCTCAAATTTCAGGTTTTAACATTTCGGAATCAGATCATGTACTTCAATTTGCTTCTCCATCTTTTGATGCTTCTCTATCTGAAATATTTATGGCCTTATTAAAGGGTGCTGCCCTTGTCCCTGTCAATAAAGAAATCATTGACGAGCCTGAAGATTTTCTGAATTACTTGAGTGACAATCAAGTAACGGTCATAACTTTCCCACCTGTTTATCTTAATATGCTGAATAAACATCCTTTGCCAACAGTTAAAACGATTATTACTGCTGGAGAAGCTGCTGTGATCAGTGATGTGGCTTTTTATAGTAAAAACAAACACTATTTCAATGCCTACGGACCAACTGAATCCTCTGTGTGCGCCAGTTTTTATAAAATTGACCCCGAAAAAAAATACAATGAACGTGTGCCCATTGGCAAACCAATCGCAAATTCGTCCATTTTTATATTGGACGAGGCCTTTAACCCCGTTCCTGTTGGTGTGCCTGGCGAGATTTATTTTTCCGGTATTGGATTGGCCAGAGGATATCTGAACAGGCCGGATTTAACTAAGGAAAAATTTATTGACAATCCCTTTTCTTCTGATGAAATCCTATATAAAACCGGTGATTCTGGTCAATGGTTGCCTGATGGTAATATTGAATTTTTAGGAAGAAAAGACGATCAGGTGAAAATCAGAGGTCATCGTATTGAATTAGGAGAAATTGAAAATAGATTACAGCAACATCCATTAATTAAAGATGCTCTCGTTCTGGCAATAAAAACAGATAGAAATACAAAAGAACTTGTATCTTACCTGATTACACCATCAGATATTGTCATTGAAGAGCTAAGGAGCTTTTTAAAAGAAACACTTCCTGATTTTTTCATACCTGCTTATTTTGTCCAACTTGAAAAATTTCCATTAACGGTCAATGGAAAGATTGACAAAAAAAATCTGCCAGATCCTCAAACGTGTTCTGACTTAATTTCTGACAATTATTACGTTCCACCACAAAATGAACGTGAAGAAAAACTTGTCAGGATATGGCAGAATCTATTTAATAACGATAAAATAGGCATTTATGATAATTTTTTTGCACTTGGCGGCGATTCAATCCGCGCCATTCAACTTGTATCCCGCTTGCAGCAGGAAAATTTAACATTAAAGGCCAGGGATATTTTTCAATACCCAACGATTGCACAGCTTTCCAAAAAAGTCATTCAATCGACTCAGATAAGTCAGGAACATGTTACCGGTGTTGTTCCTGTTACTGCTATTACAGGCTGGTTTTTTAAGGAATATTGCATAGACAGGCATCATTTCAATCATTCACAAATGTTTTATGCAAAAGAAGGTTTTGATGAAAAGGCATTACGCGCTGTATTTTCAAAAATACATGAACATCATGATGCTCTGAGAATGACATATAAGTATTCAGACAATAAACTGATTCAAGAAATAAAAGGTTTGGATCACCCACTTGATTTTCAAAAATTAGATTTGAGAGATTCTGACACTCCTGATGAAAATTTAAGATTTCATACTGAACAGTTTCAAACCAGCGTTGATCTTGAAAATGGCCCATTAATGAAAGTTATTTTATTTCGATTAAATGATGGAGACAGATTATTAATGATACTCCATCACTTGATTGTTGATGGCGTATCATGGCGCATTTTACTTGAAGATATCATTTCTGGCTATCATCAATATTTATCAAAACAATCAATAATGCTTCCATTAAAAACAAACTCATTTAAACGATGGGCAGAAAAAATTCAGTTATACAGCACAAGCGATGTCCTTTTTAAGGAAAAAAAATATTGGCAAAAAATAGAATCAACTCCTGTCAAAGCGCTTCCTTATGATGATGAAACAGAAAATGAATTAATGAAAAATACCAGTGTCACAAGCTTTACTTTATCCCCTTCGGAAACATATTCTTTAATGACAGAGGCCAGTCAAATTTACAGAACAGGAACAGAAGTAATTTTACTCACAGGATTAGCCTATGCCATGAAACAATGGCATGGGGATCAAAAAACATTGATTACTCTTGAAGCACATGGAAGACGAGATATCATTGCAGATCTTGATGTCAGCAGAACTGTTGGCTGGTTTACAAGTACTTACCCTGTAATTTTAGAATCACCGGATGTTGAAGATATTTTTTGTCAAATTGAAACCATAAAACAACTCATTGAAAGTATACCTGAAAAGGGCATTGGATACAGTATTTTAAAATACGTTACCCCAGAACACTATAAAAATGATTTGTTATTCCATATAAAGCCAGAAATCAATTTCAACTATTTAGGACAGTTTGATGAAGATAATACCGCTTTATTTCAAATAGCTGATGAGTCTCCTGGTCATTCAGTAAGTAAAAATGCAAAAATTATCCATCATCTGGATTTTAATGCAATAATAGAAAAACAAAGCTTACATGTCTATCTCATGTTCAATAATAAAAGGTATCGCAAAGAAACCATCGAAACAATTCTTGCCAATTTTAAATATAAACTGCAAGCAATATTAAAATAAAGGAGATCATTTAGTATGGATATCTATTGTAAAAAATGTGCTTTAAAAAAAGGACATCCTGGAATTCAATTTGATGAAAATAATCTGTGCAGCATGTGCAATGGAAAAATGAAAAGGGAATATTCAAAAAAGGATGATGATATCATTAACGATTACCAAAATTTTAAAAATCGGATTCCCGTCAAAGGAACTGAATATGACTGTCTGTTCATGTTAAGCGGTGGTAAGGACAGCGTGTACATGTTAAAAAAATTAAAAAAAGAGATAACGGGAAGAATACTGGCGTATTACCATAAACACAGATTTGATAGTGATGCTTCATTCCAGAATATTGAAACGATTCTTCAGGCGGATGACTTTGATTTTATCAGTTATGGATCTTATCGAAAACATAGAGAACTTATGAAATATTTGATCCTGAATTGTAGAAAAAAAGATTCACCTGCTTTGGACGATGAATGTATCCCCTGCAATACATGCCATTATTATTTTATTGCAACCGCATGTCAAATGGCGATTAAAATGGGAATAAAATATGTAGTACATTGCGGTAACCCAAGACAAATGCGTACTATTCCAGCAAATTTTAAAGATATTGTCAAAATAATGTTAGAAACCATTGATAAAACCCTTTTAAATGAAATACTGAACAATCAGCTGGACATAATATTGAATACTGACGATGACAATTTGCCCAAAATAATTTTTCCTTATTCTGAACAAATCAATGAATATGACGGAGAAAAAATAATAAAAGAACTCACTGAAATGGGATACACTCCTGATTCAATGGTAACACTATGTCATATTTTTCCCCTTCTTGAATATTATTCATATAAAAATTACAACTGCTATTCTGAAGCCCTTGAAAGTGCATACTGGGTCAGACAGGGGCAATTGGAAAGAGAAGCGTTTATTCAATTGGATAAAGAAAATAAAAAAATTATTTTGGAAATAGCATTAAAGGAAACTATCAGTCAGGAAGAAAAACTGTTTATCAAAAATCATGCTCAAAAACTTTTTCCTGATAATCCATTAGACAGCGATGCCTTTTATAACCGTATTATATTATTTAGAAAAATCGCCGATGACCTTGGCATTCTTGATGAAATTTTACGAATTGAAAAGATAACTGACGCCCAAATCTAAAGATTGGGGACTCCAGCATTCCTAAGAAAAAAAATCCCCGACTTTTTGAGAATGCGCCCAATGTAATCAAGAGAGAGAAGAATTATGAATAATCCTGAACCCATTGCGATAACTGGCATAGGTTGTCGTTTTCCTGGCGGTGTTAAAAACCCTGAATCTTTTTGGAATCTTTTATGCGCCGGTACTGACACTATTACTGAAATACCAACAGATCGTTGGAATCTGAAAACATATTTTGATGAAGATCCAGAAAAGCCCGGTAAAATGCACATTCGACATGGGGGTTTTTTGGATCAGATCGATTCCTTTGATGCCCATTTTTTTGGGATATCTCCACGGGAGGCATCTGCAATTGACCCTCAGCAGCGACTCATGATGCAAGTGGTATGGGAAGCATTGGAAGACTGCGGACAGATTCCTGAAAATCTTTCAAATACAAGAACAGGCGTTTTTATTGGAGAATTTGCACTGGACTATAAACTCCTTTCTCTTAGTGAACTTCAGAGGGACATTATTGGAATGCATACAGCCACAGGAAGTTTTGCTACCTTATTGGCAAATCGGATTTCTTACTGGTTTAATTTGAAAGGACCTTCTGTAAGCCTTGATACAGCATGCTCTTCATCATTGGTAGCCGTTCATCTGGCATGTCAAAGTATATGGGCAAAGGAATCTGATCTTGCTTTGGCAGGTGGGGTCAATCTTATTTTTAAACCTGAATGGACCCTTGCTGCGGCAAAAGGGGGGTTTTTATCTCCTGATGGCAGATGCAAAAGTTTTGACGAACAGGCAAACGGATATGTGCGAAGTGAAGGTCTGGGAGTCGTTGTATTAAAGCCCTTATCAAAAGCTCTAAAAGATGAAGACCCTGTTTATGCTCTTATTAAAGGAACCGGTGTAAATCAGGATGGCCGTACCTCCAGTATTACAATTCCCAACGGTGAAGCTCAGATAAATCTGATAAAAGAAGTTTGTGATCATGCAGGAGTGCGACCGAATCAAATTCAATACGTTGAGGCACACGGAACCGGAACTGCTGCTGGTGATCCTATCGAAGCCAATGCCATTGGAACGGTTTATGGGGCAGGACGTTTACCTGAAAATAAATGTATTATCGGTTCGCTAAAAAGTAATATGGGACATATGGAAGCTGCCGCCGGAATTGCAGGTCTGATTAAAACTGCATTATGCCTGCATTTTGGAGCCATTCCACCCAGTATTCATTTTCAAAAACCAAATCCTAAAATTCGTTTTGACAAATTCCCCATAAAAGTTGCTAAAAGACTGGAAGTTTTTCCTGATAATGGCTCTCCTCTCATGGCCGGCGTAAATTCTTTCGGATTTGGCGGAACCAATGCTCATGTGATAATGGAAAAAGCTAAAAATTCACAATCCACAATGAAACGTTATGAGAATGCGCTAATGTCTGAATCTTCTCCCCCTTTATTACTCATTCCTTTTTCTGCAAAAACGCCTGATGCCCTTCAAGGCATTTGCCGGTCATATCTTGATTTTTTAGAAAATCAAAAAGCAGATCTTTATCCGCCTGATATTGGATATACAACCGCCAGACGAAGAACGCATCATCCTTATCGTCTGGCATTGACTGCAAATTCAGTCGAAGAGATTCAAGAGAAATTGAACGTATTTATATCTGGTGAACACCGTCGAGGATTGGTTCATGGAAGAATTGTAGAGAAATCCTCGGAACTGGTCTTTGTCTTTTCCGGAATGGGGCCTCAGTGGTGGAAAATGGGCCGACAACTTTTGGAGCAGAACGAGGTATTCAAAAAAATTATTAAAAAATGCGATACAATATTACGTCAGTATGTGGAGTGGTCATTACTGGATGAATTAACTGCAAATGAAGCGGATTCTAAAATTAATGAGACTCAGATTGCACAACCCGCTATTTTTTTTATTCAGGTTGCATTATCTGAATTATGGAAATCATGGGGCGTTTATCCTTCCGCTATCGTGGGACACAGTGTGGGAGAAATAGCGGCAGCACATGTGGCTGGCGTTTTAAGCCTTGAAGATGCGCTTCGTGTTACATTTCATCGGAGTCGTTTGCAACAACGCACGGCAGGAAAAGGAAAAATGCTGGCAGTTGGGCTATCAATGGCAGAAATGGAAGAACTTCTCAAAAATTATTCATCTCTCGTTTCAGTCGGTGCTGTTAATAGCCCTGATTCTGTTACCCTGTCAGGTGATACAAAAAGTCTTGAAGCAATCTCTGAAATACTGGCTAAAAAAGATATTTTTTGTCGATTTTTAAGGGTAGAAGTCCCTTATCACAGTCCCATGATGGAGCCTTTAAAAGCAGAACTGGTGGCATCATTGAAAGGAATAAACCCGTGTCCTGCTAAAATTCCTTTATTTTCGACCGTTACTGGAAAACAGATTCAAGGAGAATTTCTAACACCTGAATATTGGGCTGAAAACATTAGAAATCCTGTTCTTTTTGCCAATGCTGTTAAAGATATAATAAATGCCGGTTATACCACCTTTTTAGAGATCAGCGCACATCCTGTGCTGGGGGGATCCGTTTCCGAATGTCTTGACAATGCAAACACGACAGGAACAGTACTCCATTCTCTCCGTCGAAAAGAAGATGAACAAATTGAAATGCTCAGTTCTGTTGCCAAACTTTATACGATCGGTTATCCCATAAAGTGGGATCGATTCTATCCCAATGGAAAATTTACCCGCCTGCCAACATATTCCTGGCAGGAAGAACGTTATTGGGCAGAATCAGAACAGGGGCGTGAAGAACGATTGGGAAAAGGTCTTCGTCAAATCAGGCTCTCAAATGCGGTACATCCTTTACTGGGAAGCCGTCTGGCAACGCCTTATCCAATATGGAATTCGGAACCGAGTCAACAAGTACTTGAATATATTAGTGACCATCAGATACAAGGCTCTGTTGTATATCCAGGCGCAGGATATTCTGAAATGGCCATCGCAGCAGCAAAAGAAATTTTTGGCAATGCCAGTTGTACATTGAGCGAAATTCACTTTAAAAAAGCACTTTTTCTCCCTGAAGATGGGAAAATACCCCGACTTCAATTTATATTTGATTCTGACCAGGAAAATTTTAAAATTTTCAGCAGTACAGATGAAGACAAATGGAGCCTTCATATAACAGGAGAAATGACTCCCACGCCACATATTGCACGAAAAGTTAGTTTTGAAATCAATGCCATTCGCAATAGATGTCAGGATGAAATTTCTGTTAAAGAGTGTTATGAAAAATTTTACAGGATGGGGTTTGAATATGGTATTAAATTTCAAGGGATTCATCGATTCTGGAAAGGAAATAAAGAAGCTTTTGCACAGATTTGCCTTCCTGACGTTATAGAACACGGTGATGACGGTTATTTTCTGCATCCAGTAATTCTGGATTCCTGTTTTCAGACATTCCTTGGAGCTGCTGTTTTTGAAGGTGCGGAACAGACAACCTATTTACCGGCCCGGACAGAACGGTTCGGATATTATGGCCATCCGGATATCACTCAACATTTATGGTGTTACGCCCGTCTTACTTCCCATGATACTGCCCGTTTAATCGGGGATATTGAACTTTTTGATGACGCAGGGAACCTTCTCACAGAAATCAGAGGGTTTTTATGTCAGTCTTTGGAAACAATGATTTCAGCTCTTGATGCGAAACAAGACTGGCTTTATGAATTTCAGTGGGAAAACCAGGCACTACCGGTTCATGAATCGGCTGATACTATTGCTTCATCGGAAAGTCTGAAACCTCAATCGATACAAACAGGGTCGTGGCTTATTTTTGCTGATACCAAAGCCCCCTGGTGTCAATTGGCAGAATTTTTTGAAAAGAGAAAAGAAACAGCCATTCTCGTTTCAGCGGGAAAGGAATATAAACAATTTAGTTCTACCCGTTTCAGTATTCGTCCGGAAAATCCCGAAGATATGAACAATATGCTTGAAACTGTCTTTGATGTTTTTCCTGGATGTAAAGGTGTGATTCATCTATGGAGTGCAAGCATACCGTGTACTTATTCAACTATTCAAGATTACAAAATTTCCTTGTACTCTGTGTTACATCTGGTTCAATCCCTGACTAATTTTGAATGGACAAAGCCCCCTGCTCTCTGGCTGGTATCAGAAAAGGGACAGGCCGTTGATACTGACAATGAAACACTGTTTATTTATCAGGCTCCCTTATGGGGACTGGGTAGAGTTATTATGAATGAACGGCCTGATTATCAAACCCGATTGGTTGACATAGGTTCCCCCAAAGACATTCACGCTTTGTTTAAAGAAATAGTGACAGGTACGCTTGAAGATGAAATTGCATTACGAAAGAATGCTCGATATGTTCGAAGACTGATAAAGACTTCAGAAAGAAAGCATCCCCAAACATCACACATGAACAAAAGCAAAGAGATGATATCTGTTACAAATAAAATTTCTTTGGAGATCGATGACCCTCACCTATTATCTGATCAGATTTCTTTACAAATCAAAAAAGATCCAAATAAAGGTTTTGAAGTTCAGTTCAATGGTAATGGAAAAACAAATTTTTATGTTCAGGATGAAAATATTTTTATTACGTCTCTTTCTAAGCAAATGATTCATGATACAGGAACCTATTTAATCACCGGAGGACTTAGCGGATTTGGACTCTCGGCTGCCAGATGGATGGGTGAGCAAGGAGCGCGTCATTTGGTTTTGCTTGGAAGAAGCGGTATCACAACCCCTGAAGCAGCCGAGGCTGTTGAAAATATGAAACAAGCAGGTATTCACATCAAAGTGGCAAAAGCAGATGTTACGGATGCAGAGCAAATCAATAAAATATTTACTGAAATAGCTGAAAGCATGCCTCCCTTAAAAGGGCTTATTCATTCTGCAAATGTGTATGATGACGCCGTATTAACCGATATGACTTATAAGCATATTGAAAAAGTCATGGGCCCCAAAATGACAGGTGCGTGGAATCTACATCAGCAGACATTGACTTTACAATTAGACTTTTTTGTAATGTTTTCTTCCATAACATCGATATTAGGGAACCCGGGTCAGGGGAATTATGCAGCAGCAAATTCATTTCTTGATGCCCTGTCACATTATCGACATCATATGGGATTGCCAGCTCTTGCAATTAACTGGGGAGCAATATCTGACACAGGTTATGCTGCAAAAGATGCTGATATCAGTAAACATCTTGACAGAATCGGAGTTAAAGGTTTTCCCTCAAATTCTGCCTTTGAAATCCTGAAAGAACGATTACCTTCATCCTCTGGTGGGGTTCAGATAGCCGTTGCCGATATGGATTGGCAAAAATGGAGTCAAACTCATGCATCAGGTCATTCTCCCCGATTTTCCTATCTGGTTCATCCCCATACGAACACCGGTAACAAGGATGGAGAAAATGATGAAATACAAGGAAATGAATCAGATTTTTTAAATCAGTTAAAAGGTATACCTGTTGAGGAACGAAAAAAACATGTTCATGACTTTACCTGCAATATTATTTCTCAAGTTCTTGGAATAGACCCTTCCAAACCCCTGGATACAGAGCAAGGTTTTTTTGAAATGGGTTTGGATTCCATGATGACCATAGAATTAAGAAGTCGGCTTATTGATCATTTACAACTGACGCTTCCGACCACTTTAGCATTTAAGTATCCGAATATTAATGCCCTTGTAGCGTATCTTTTTCAGGAGATCAATGCTTTGCAATTTTCGTCTGATTTGCCTGTATCAGAATCAAACGTTAAGAATGACGCTTCAATACCTGATACGTCTATCATAACAGAAATGGAAGAACTTTCAGAAGATGAAGCTGAAATGCTTCTTCTTGATGAACTTGAACAATTGGAAATCAAAGATTAGAATTACTTAATCTGAAATTCAGAATTTATTTGAACGTTGAATTTATGCAGTAAGGAATGATAAATAATGAAAATTCTTGCTATCAATTCAAGCCCTCGAACTGCAAAAAAAAGTAAAACAACTTTGATGCTTGATCATCTTGTAAAAGGTATGAAAATGGCAGGTGCCGAAGTGGACGTTGTTTCTTTAAAAGAAAAGAAAATAAAAGCCTGCATTGGTTGTGAACGCTGTCAAATATTAGCTATCTGTACTCATAAAGATGATATGACAAATGAACTGCTTCCCAAATGGCTTGCATCCGACCTTGTTTTGTATGCCTCTCCTATTTATTTTCGTTTTTTCAATTCACTTATGAAAAAATTTATTGATCGAACTTATCCTGCATTTAAATTATTCTTCCAAAAAGATGATGAAATTTTTATGCAAGCCCGTTACAATCTACCTTCCATAGCAGTTCTTGCTGTATCTTCACTTCCTCAAGAAGCTGAGTTCGAAGCACTTTCAATGTATATAAATCATATGTTCGGAAAAGACCTTGTTGTTGCTGAAATTTACCGCCATTCGGCATTTCTTTTTAAACCACCTTATGGGAAAAAAATTACTGATATTTTGAACGCCACAATTCAAGCGGGGAAAGAACTTGTAGAGTCAAGAAAAGTATTTCCTGATACAATTACACAGATTACACAGCAGATTGATAATAAAGCAAACATTATCGAATGTATAAGAATGATGCATGAAATCTCTAAACAGAAAACTTTAAGCAAGAATTTAAGCCTGACGAAAATACTTCCTGAAAAAAAATGGGAGATGTTATTGACACATATAAGTTTAATAGCTTCTGAAGCAACAGGAATTATTTCAAATCAAAGATATGAAACAACTCAGGACTTTAATTTTGATCAAGGATTTGTTGATATGGGCATGGATTATTCCCAATGTTTGAAATTTCATGAATCATTGGAAAAAAGCCTTAATTGTCAGTTTCCTTTCACAATACTTTTTAAATATCCCACAGTAAAACAGTTATCAATTTATCTGGCAAAGGAGGTATTTAAAGACGTTGACGGTTTTGAAAAAATTCAGGGTCTGATTCCACATAAAAACAATTCATCTATTACTATTGAAAAGGATGTGGAACAACTTTCAGAAATGGAAGCAGAAGATACACTGCTCAATGAGCTGGAACATCTTGATTCAGTAAGCTTCCCCTAACTTTTACATACACCCGAATCAAGGGATCATTTATGCATAAGAACAGAGCATTTTTGAAAAATAGCAATCAAAATAAAATTGATATTTCCAGATCAAAACAAAAGAGAGGCATTGCACCACCAATACAAAAACCTTGTGATCCACAAGACAAAAAAATTAGTCTGGTTTCACCAGGAACATGGAAAACAATTTCTGCAATAAGTCTTGAATCCGCAATTAGAAATAGAAAATCTCGGCGTGTTTATACTGAAAAATCAATCTCGCTTGAAAATCTTTCCTTTCTGTTGTGGGCCACACAAGGAATGCGTAAAACAAAGTCAAAACATAATAATTTTCGAACGGTTCCTTCAGCAGGATGCAGACATGCTATAGAAACGTATATTGCAGCATTCAGGGTCGAGGGGATAGAAAAGGGCATTTATCGGTATTTACCAATGAGTCATGAACTTGTTGAGGTTGCTAAATATAACAATCTGGAAACGCTCATCAATCGGTCAACCTTGAACCAGATTTTCTGCACAAGAGGCGCTTTAACATTTATCTGGACAACCATTCCAGAACGTATGGAATGGCAATATGCAGAAGCATCATATAAGGCCATTGCTTTAGACACCGGACATATTTGTCAAAATTTATACCTTGCATGTGAAGCCATTGGCGCTGGGGCATGTGCTCTGGCCTCTTATGATCAGGAATTAATCGATAATGTAATTGGTCTTTCCGGGGATGAAGAATTTACTATATATTTGGCTTCTGTGGGATACACTTATCATTCTTCAGAGGTTAAAACTCTGAATTTAAAAGAGATTCCTGCTGAAAAAAGATGGGATATGTTATTGGCTCATATCAGCTTGCTGGTTTCTGAGATAACCGGTGGGAAAAACATGACAATGAATACAACTCAAGCACTTGATTTAAATCAGGGTTTTTATGATATGGGCATAAATGATAACCTGTGCATCAAGTTTTATAAATCTCTGAAAAAAAGTCTTGATTGTCAGTTTCCTTTCACAATACTTTTTAAATATCCCACAGTAAAACAGTTATCAATTTATCTGGCAAAGGAGATCTTTAAAGACCTTGACGGTTTTGAAAAAATTCAGGCTCTGATTCCACATAAAAACAATTCATCTATTGAAAAGGATGTGGAACAACTTTCAGAAATGGAAGCAGAAGATGCACTGCTCAATGAGTTGGAATATCTTGATTCAGTAGATGATCAAAATCCGGAGTTTAACTTTAGCGTTGCACATTAAAGAATAGAGAGATATAAAAATCAAATATATTTTCTCATATTGATGTTCAAAAGGAGACAGGCATGCAGAAATCGCCCCCTATTCGACCGGGATTGATTCTGAAAAAAAATTATCTGGAACCAAACAATATAGCTGTATCAGATTTAGCAAAAATGTTGGATATCACTTATAATTCTGTATCAAGCATATTATCTGGAAAAGGCTCAATAACCCCATCTATCGCATTGAAATTATCTGAAATATTCAGAAATACCAAACCTGAATTTTGGATAAATTTACAAACGGCATACGATTTATGGTATGCAGAAGGCAATCGCGGAACAGATGAGCCCTTTTACCAGTTAATGAGTTTTGGTGGAGAAGCCATTTTAAAATTAATTGGTGCTTCAACGCCTATAGGCTATGAGGCAAAAGCTGTCGTGCTTAAAGAAAAATCGCTATATCCTGATATTATGGCTATTCCAAAAGATCCTGACAGCAACAACGAAAGAATATTCATCGAATTTCAGGCTTATGCGGAAGAAATGATTCGTCATATAACTGCTTCAAAAGTAATCATGTCTTGTACACAGGATCAATATAAAGGATCTGTGCTTACAGCCATTATTTACACAGATCAATTTTACCAGGACAAAGCGTTACCTTTATCCATTGAAAGCACATCCGGAGAATCAGCCATTCATGGCAGGTTTAAAGAAATTGTGTTATCAAATTTTACAGCAGAAAATCTGATTGAAATTGATCCACGATTAGTTATTCTTGTACCATTTACAATACCTGGTAATACGCCAGGAAATGAATTGGCACAAAAATGCTATCAATGGAAATCTATAGCCCTCAAAGCATACCCTGAGTCCTTAAATAGAAATGTTTTGAATGTGTTATCATTGTTTATATTAAATCGATTTAAAGATTTAAGCATCATGGAGGTAAGAAAAATGCTAAACTTTGATCTTTCAGATACAAAGGCTGGTGAGGAATTAATAAATATCGGCCGACAGGAAGGCCGACAGGAAGGCCGACAGGAAGGCCGACAGGAAGGCCGACAGGAAGGCCGACAGGAAGGCCGACAGGATATTTTATATACACTTCTTTACAATCGATTTGGAAGACGGCTACCTGTTAAAAAAGAAAACTTATTAAATGCTGGTGACGATATCCTTAATCCTCTTGCACATGCTATCTTTGATTTTAAATCTTTGGACGACTTTGTACTTTGGTGGAGTATAAACGCAGCTAACAAGATAAAATCTTAGAAGTACGCAAAAAATAAGTTCCCTCAGATGATAGCAGAAGATGCACTGCTCAATGAGTTGGAACATCTTGATTCAGTAAACGATCAAAATCCGGAGTTTAATTTTAGCGTTGCACATTATTAAAAAATAGAGAGATATAAAAATCAAATATATTTTCTCATATTGATGTTCAAAAGGAGACAGGCATGCAGAAATCGCCCCCTATTCGACCGGGATTGATTCTGAAAAAAAATTATCTGGAACCAAACAATATAGCTGTATCAGATTTAGCAAAAATGTTGGATATCACTTATAATTCTGTATCAAGCATATTATCTGGAAAAGGCTCAATAACCCCATCTATCGCATTGAAATTATCTGAAATATTCAGAAATACCAAACCTGAATTTTGGATAAATTTACAAACGGCATACGATTTATGGTATGCAGAAGGCAATCGCGGAACAGATGAGCCCTTTTACCAGTTAATGAGTTTTGGTGGAGAAGCCATTTTAAAATTAATTGGTGCTTCAACGCCTATAGGCTATGAGGCAAAAGCTGTCGTGCTTAAAGAAAAATCGCTATATCCTGATATTATGGCTATTCCAAAAGATCCTGACAGCAACAACGAAAGAATATTCATCGAATTTCAGGCTTATGCGGAAGAAATGATTCGTCATATAACTGCTTCAAAAGTAATCATGTCTTGTACACAGGATCAATATAAAGGATCTGTGCTTACAGCCATTATTTACACAGATCAATTTTACCAGGACAAAGCGTTACCTTTATCCATTGAAAGCACATCCGGAGAATCAGCCATTCATGGCAGGTTTAAAGAAATTGTGTTATCAAATTTTACAGCAGAAAATCTGATTGAAATTGATCCACGATTAGTTATTCTTGTACCATTTACAATACCTGGTAATACGCCAGGAAATGAATTGGCACAAAAATGCTATCAATGGAAATCTATAGCCCTCAAAGCATACCCTGAGTCCTTAAATAGAAATGTTTTGAATGTGTTATCATTGTTTATATTAAATCGATTTAAAGATTTAAGCATCATGGAGGTAAGAAAAATGCTAAACTTTGATCTTTCAGATACAAAGGCTGGTGAGGAATTAATAAATATCGGCCGACAGGAAGGCCGACAGGAAGGCCGACAGGAAGGCCGACAGGAAGGCCGACAGGAAGGCCGACAGGAAGGCCGACAGGATATTTTATATACACTTCTTTACAATCGATTTGGAAGACGGCTACCTGTTAAAAAAGAAAACTTATTAAATGCTGGTGACGATATCCTTAATCCTCTTGCACATGCTATCTTTGATTTTAAATCTTTGGACGACTTTGTACTTTGGTGGAGTATAAACGCAGCTAACAAGATAAAATCTTAGAAGTACGCAAAAAATAAGTTCCTCGTTTCAAAAAAAGGAATGCACATTTTATTAAATGGGGAACTTATTATTCGAGCATTCCTAAGGAATCGCGATTAAATAACTTTATCATTTGAAGTCCCTTGAGTGGAGTCCTAAGCTTTAGCTTTGGGAGTTCTTAGCTTTTCAATGCGTTGTTTTTCTGTGAGTCCCAAAGCTAAAACTTTGGGACTCCACCAAGGGAACGTTATTAAATTTTGATTCCTAAGTCTTTTAATCAAAACATGATAATCAGTATAAAAGTTATTAAAGAGTAAAACATTATGAAAACAACCTCCCCCCGGTCTCTTTCCTCAACAAAACGAGCACTTTTGGCATTAAAAAGAATGCAGACTCGACTAAATTCTGTAGAAGGTGCATTAACAGAACCCATAGCGATTATCAGTATGGGCTGCCGTTTTCCTGGAGGCGCTGATAATCCTGATGAATTCTGGAAACTTCTGAGCAATGGAACAGATACGATCACAGAAGTTCCACCTGATAGATGGAATATAGACGCTTTTTATGACCCTGATCCTGATAAACCAGGAAAAATGTATTCCAGGCATGGTGCTTTTTTAAGCCAGGTAGATGCTTTTGATCCATTGTTTTTCGGAATAACACCCAATGAAACGATCATGATGGATCCTAACCAGCGACTGCTTCTTGAAGTCTGTTGGGAAGCAATAGAAAATGCTTCTTTATTACCTGAAAGCCTGAAACAAACTAAAACCGGCGTATTTATCGGCGTTATGAGAAACAGGTCATATATCAATGATCCCATAACATATGATAGTCATACTGCTACTGGCAATGGTCTCAGTGTTGTAGCAGGTCGGTTGTCATATTTTTTCGGTTTGCAAGGCCCTGCGATAACCTTGGATACAGCATGTTCTTCCTCGCTTGTCACACTTCATCTGGCCTGTCAGAGTCTTCGTATGAGAGAATCTGATTTGGCTGTTGCAGGCGGTGTTAATGTAATACTGTCTCCTGATGATAGTATTGCAATAAGTCATGCACAGATGCTCTCTCCCGATGGTCGATGCAAAAGTTTTGATGCTTCGGCAAATGGATATGTCAGGGGAGAAGGTTGTGGTGTGGTGATATTGAAGCGTTTATCAGATGCTCTGTCTGATGAGGATAATGTATTGGCTGTGATTCGTGGTTCAGCAACCAATCATAATGGCAGAAGTAGTGGATTAACAGTTCCAAATGAATTGGCACAGGAAGCTGTTATAACAGCAGCTATGAAAAACGCCAGAGTCAATCCATCGGAAATCTATTATATCGAAACACATGGAAGTGCAACTTCTCTAGGGGATCCTATAGAAGCGAGTGCTCTCGGTTCTATATTTGGTAAAAATAGAAGTAAAGAAGAGCCTTTGATTATTGGTTCTGTAAAGACGAATCTGGGGCATCTGGAGGGCGCAGCCGGTATCGCAGGATTTATCAAGACGATCCTTGCATTGCAACATCAGGAGATTCCACCCCATCTGCATTTTCAGCACCCAAATCCTCATGTTCTATGGGATGAACTGCCTATAAAAGTCGCAACAGAACGTATTCCCTGGCAATCAATGAATGAAAAAAAAATAGCAGGAATCAGTTCTTTTGGCTACAGCGGAACAAATGCCCATTTTGTGGTGGAAGAATTCAGAAACCAGACGTCAATGGAAGAAACACAACATACTGATTCTGATATAGAATTGCTAAATGTTAAGCCGATAGCAGCTACCCCATCTCCACTGCATATTCTTACTCTCTCTGCAAAAACAGAAAATGCTTTGAAAGAACTGGCAGGCAGATATGATCACTATCTATTGAAAAAACCGGATATTGCCATTGAAGATATTTGTTTTACTTCAAATACATGTCGAACAAATTTTCCACATCGGTTATGTGTCATAGCAGAATCATCCATTCAAATTCAGGAAAAGCTGGCTTTATTTGCTTCAAACAAAACAGTATCTAAAGGTGTATTGAATGGAAAAGCAACTGCGAATAAATCAAAGCCGGTTTTTCTTTTTACAGGGCAGGGGGCTCAATATGTCGGCATGGGCCGCGAGCTGTATGAGACTCAATCTGTTTTTCGTAAAATGATTGATCAATGCGATAAAATTTTACAATCACATATGGATAAACCCCTGCTCGAAATTTTGTATCCAAAAAATATTGACTTGACCCCTAAGGATAAATCCCTGTTCGAAATGATGAACCCCAAAAATGATGATCAGAAAACAGGCCCCTTATACTTCATTAATGACACAATATATTCACAACCTGCTACATTTGCAGTGGAGTATGCTTTGGCAGAATTATGGAAATCATGGGGGATTCAGCCGGAAATTGTATTGGGCCATAGCCTGGGTGAATATATTGCGGCCTGTGTTGCTGGTGTCTTTAGCCTGGAAGATGGCTTAAAACTGGTTGCAAATCGTGCCCGGCTTATGAAAGAATTGTCTCCTGAAGGTGAAATGCTCACCGCATTTGCTCCTGAAAATAAAGTGACTGAGGCTATTCAGCCTTATATGAAAGATGTTTCAGTTGCCGCTGTCAATGGACCGGGAATTATTCTTTTTTCTGGCAGAAAAGAGGCCGTTCGAAAAATTGCAGAATCGCTGGAAACGGAGAGAATCCGCACAATAAAAGTAAATATATCTCATGCGTTTCATTCTCCATTAACAGAATATATGCTTGCGGAATATGAAAAGGTTCTCTCTCAGGTAAAATTGACTTCACCGAAAATTAAGCTGATTTCCAATCTTACCGGAGAATTTGTAACGGATGAAATTGCAAGCCCTCAATACTGGCTGAATCATTTGCGCCAGCCTGTCAAATTTGCTGATAGCATGAAAATGCTTCATGAAAAAAATCACGAAATTTTTGTTGAAATAGGACCTGACCCGGTTCTGCTGGGTCTTGATCAGTGTCTGCCTGAAGGATATGGCGCATCTATTGAAACCCCCATACAATGGCTTCCGAGTCTGCGGCCTAAATATTCTGACTTGCAGCAAATGTTGGAAAGTTTAGGCGCTTTATTTGTCAGCGGGGCCTCTATAAATTGGCAAAAATTTTACAACACTTCTCATTACCAGAAAGTCATATTGCCAAATTATCCGTTTCAACGGGAAAGATATTGGATTCAATCAGACGATCAAACTCAAAAAACAGAAACCCGTGCTGAGGAGTCAAAACTCAACTATCAGGAACCTGAATGTTTAAACCTGAAATCTGAAACTATCCGTCAGAATATTAAAACCATCAGTCAAAAAACATCACCCAATAATCAACGGCTAACAGCAACTGATTCTATTCATCGGATTATGTCAGAACAGATTCGCACGATGACGCATCTTATGGATCAACAACTTGAAATGTTAAATAAAGTGAGATAAAAAATGAAAGAAATTATTATAGCAGAACTTGACACAATTCTCAGAGATATTTCTGGAATTGAGACATCGACAATAGATACAGATACAAATTTTCTTATGTTTGGACTTGATTCCCTGATGATTGTCCGCATTGGTCAGAAAATTCAAAAACGTTTCGGAATTGAATTAAAGATAAGCCAGTTTTATGAAGAAGCTTCTTCTTTCAATAAACTGGTAGAGTATCTTGTGCAAAAATTGTCAGATGATTGGGTAAGTGAAAATAAAATTCCGGAAGATAACAGTCCAAAACCAAACGTCAGCCCTCAGAAGTCAATTGACAGAAACCCGTTACCACTTGCCACTGACCCGTTACCAGAAATAAAAAACAATCAACCGGACGTTCGTTTCTCAGCTTCCGCTTCAATGCTTGAAAGTCTTATGTCACAACAGATGCAGGCCATGTCTCGACTGATGACACATCAGTTGGATGTCTTAAAAGGGATCAGAGGGGCAGAGATAAATATTCATGGAATAGAAGAAGTAAATACTAATATTACAGAATCAACCGATGCTTCTACTTCTTGCAGGAAAAGTTGTCAATCCCAGGCAGTTGTGCCCGGCGCTTCAGTAGATAAAAACCTGAAATTACGTTCCATAAAATTTGAAGAAGATCCCCTTACACCTCAGCAACAGGATTATCTTAATCAATTCATTACCCGTTATGTAGCACGTACAAAAAAATCAAAAGAACTGACTCAAAAAAATCGTCCTGTTCTTTCTGACTGGATTGCATCTCTTGGATTTCGTCTCAGTTTAAAAGAATTAAAATATCCCATTACTGTATCTCGCGCGTCAGGATCAAAACTATGGGATATCGATGGCAATGAATATTTCGATGTTGCCGTTGGTTATGGTGTCAGTTTTTTTGGAAACAGTGTTCCATTTATTATCAAGGCAATAGAAGATCAATTAAATGAAGGATTTGAACTTGGACCTCAGACACCCTTAGCTGGTGAGGCCGCGCAATTAATATCTGATTTGACAGGCGTTGAACGAGTTACATTCTGCAATACAGGTTCGGAAGCTGTCATGGCTGCAATGCGTGTTGCACGCTTGGTAACCAGACGAAAAAAGATCGTTCAGTTTATCGGCTCTTATCATGGCATATTTGACGGTGTTCTCATTGAACCGGATGATGACAGTTATTTTGCTCATCCATCTTCTCCAGGTACACCTCCGGGCATGACAGAGGATATGATTATTTTACCATATGGACTACCGGAATCTGTAAAAATTATAAAAGCCCATGCTCATGAATTAGCAGCTATTTTGGTTGAACCCGTGCAAAGCCGCAGACCTGGATTTCAGCCCAGAGAATTTTTGCATGAACTGAGAGAAATCACCCTTAAACACGGTATTTGCCTTATTTTTGATGAGCTGATAACCGGATTCCGAATTGCTCCCGGTGGCGCGCAAGAACATTTTGATATAAAAGCTGATCTTGTTACCTATGGCAAAATTGTTGGTGGCGGCATGCCCATTGGTGTTGTTGCTGGAAAAGCCGAATATATGGATGCGCTTGACGGCGGCATGTGGAAATTTGGAGATAACTCTTATCCCCATAAAGAAGTAACTGTTTTTGCTGGCACTTTTTGCAAGCATCCCCTTTCCATGGCAGCCAGCAGAGCAGTACTTCGATATATGAAGGAGCAAGGCCCCGGTCTTCAGGAACAGGTAAATCATCGGACTGATTATTTTAGGCGTACCCTGAATGAATTTTTTGAAAAAGAAAATGTCTCCCTTCGTATCAATAATTTCGGTTCTTTGTTTAAATTTGAAACTTTTGGAAAATATCATCTGTTGTTAGAGCCCATAGAAATGAATCTTTTTTTTCATATTCTTCTGGAAAAAGGAATTTATACATGGGAGCGGCATATATGTTTTCTTTCCGCAGCCCATACGGATGAAGACGTGGAACTTATCATCCGCGCTATGAAAGATAGCATCAAGGAGATGAAGGCAAACGGTTTTTGGAGTAATGAACACTCAGCAAAGAGTGATAAAAAAAAAACTCTTGAAACTGACAGTCCACGGATAACGGCTAACTGTTACCCCATGTCATCAGGTCAGTCGCGGATTTTTTTTCTGGATAAATTAGATGCTGAAAAGACGGGTTATCGAATCACATTAGCCTATCAAATAAAAGGTAAACTTGATTTTCAACGATTGGAAGACGCATTTGCTAAAATTATCAAAAGGCACGACTCTCTTCGTAGCAGCTTTAAATTGCAAAATGGAAAACTCATTCAACAGGTACATGAACAACTTGATTTTACAATCCATTATAAAGATGGTTCAGCAAATAAAATAGATGAACTTATCCAAAATTTTCAGCAGCCTTTTGATTTAGAAAAGGCTCCGCTTTTAAAAGTTTGTATTGTTACGTTGTCAGAACAGTCTTGTCTTATGATTCTTGATACACATCATATTGCCATAGATGGAATGTCCCTTAATATTTTGGTAAAAGAGATTGCCCTTTTGTATGAAGGTAACCCCCTTCCTTTATTGCCCCAAAAATACAGAGATTTTCTGGTCTGGCATCAGGAACAATTGCATTCAGAGACAATGAATACTCAAAAGGCATATTGGCTGAAAACATTTTCTAATGAGATTCCATCGTTGAATCTTCCTTTGGATTATCCAAGACCGCCTACCCGTTCTTCTAAAGGTGATATTATTTATTCCCATCTGTCAAAAGACACGACTGAACAATTGAAAACGCTGGCAAGAAACAATGGCGTCACTCTGACAATGATTTTATTAGGTGCGTACAACGTTCTGTTACATCGGCTGACGAATCAGAAGGATATTATTGTTGGAATGCCTGTAAGTGGGCGTCCCGCAGATTTTGAAAATGTTTTGGGGATGTTTGCCAACACGATTGTTATACGAAATCAGCCAAAAACAAATTATACCTTTATTGAATTTTTGAAAACAGTCAAAGCAAACGCTCTGAAAGCTTATGATCATCAGGACTATCCCTTTGAACTTCTGGTAGACAATCTGAATCTCGAACGGGATTTGAGCCGTAATCCCTTGTTTGATGCAATGTTTACCTACGAAAGAGCAGATGATCGCTTATTCAGAATTAAAGACTTGAGTGTTACTCCTTATGAGATAAAAGTGGATACATCTATGATGGATCTTGATTTGGAAACGATTGAACAGGGAGGAATGATCTCTCTAACACTGGCGTATAACACAGATCTCTTTAAAAGAGACACCATAGAAAGATGGTTCGGATATTATGGCCATCCGGA
>PEAL01000167.1 GCA_002753725.1 Deltaproteobacteria bacterium | reverse complement strand
AGTATGTAAAAAATTGTATATTATACTTAGCGAGAAAAAAACTAAAACAGTTGGGCTAAATCTGAAACGAATAAACGGAGAAGGAATGGATAGCTACTAATAATAAAGCAGCATTATGGAAATTAGATGAATGATGCTTTGATATTATTGGCTTTAAATTGACTCTTTTTTTTGAAATATTTAAAATCAGGCATTGAGAGGTTCGGATAGAACCCTATATTTTATTTTCATCATGTTAAGCTAAAAACCTATACATTGATTTTTGTATCAACTAATATGAAATGAGCTTTAGGTGATTTCCGGAAAAGAATGTACCCAATAATTAAGGGGCATCCAGTTTGTAGTTCCGCCTTTAGGCGGTTCTTTAATTAATTATTAATGTGCCCTGGACTTGAAAAGAAACGCCTAAAAGCGGAACTACAAACTGATTTGAATCCGGGTATATTCTTTTTCGGAAATCACCTTAACAACCATTCGTTTTTTTGGGCGCTAATTAATATTACTTGCTTTATAAATTGATCTAATTCATTGATACACCATTGATTAATCCAATTGATATCAGGTTCAGCACTGATTAAGAGAGCGATATCCGAGGGCCGTTGGCTCTTTCTCTGGATGGGTTGGATACTTGCGTTATCTTTCATATCTCTCTTTTCACCCCTTAGTGGCCAACAAAAATAACGTCTTTTCAATTGATTTACAAGAAAAAATAATATAGATTTAACACCATATCATTATTGTATGAGATATAGAAAATGCGCATCAGACAATTCAACGCTTTTTCAAAAAATAGGAAAACTTGAGGTTCGACATCTGATCAAGAATTATCAGGATGTCAAAGCTGTCTCAACCTGAATGCGCGATGCCTGTCAGTTGACAGACAAAAAGGATACCACTCACAAAGAAGACTCAACAAAGATAACAATTGAATAATATACTAATTTAATGGTGAAAACAATGAAATGGCGTAACAAGAAAGATAAACCTGAAAAGAAAAACAGGCGATTCTTTAAAAGAAAAACAGATCAACAGGAACCGATTCAAACAGAAGAAATCGTTGAAAAACCTGTTTTTCCCGATCCTTCTGAAATGGAGATAGCGTCAACGCTTAAGAATGATTCAGATATAGAGCAAGATCACCAACCTGAAGAATTGGAAATTGCAGCAGAGAGGGATGATCCAGACGATGTATCTCCCAAAAAGGCAAAAAAGCGCGTTTTCAAACGACTAAAGGAACGTCTGAAAAAATCCCGAAAAACAATGGGGCAGCGATTTGATACCTGGGGAAAAAAACGTCTGGATGACGACCTGATGGAGTCTCTTGAAGAATCCTTGATCACAGCAGATATTGGTGTTGAAACAACCATGACCATTATGGATACATTGACAGATCAGATCAAGAAAAAACAAATCAAAACAACTGATGAACTAAAATCTGCTGTGCTGGACGAACTTATGAAAAGACTTCCAGAAAGCAGTCCGCCAGAATCGCACATGATCTATCATCCTCATGTTATCCTGGTTGTTGGTGTTAATGGTGTTGGAAAAACAACGAGCATCGGAAAACTGGCATCGCGCTTGATTGAACAAGGCAAAAAAGTCATCATTGGCGCATCCGATACATTCCGTGCTGCTGCCGTTGAACAGCTTGAACTGTGGGCAGAAAAAGCGGGTGCAGATATTGTTCGACATAAAGACAATGCCGATCCTGCTGCTGTGGCTTTTGATACGGTTCAAGCGGCGATTTCCCGCAAAGCTGATGTTGCGATCATTGATACTGCGGGGAGACTTCATACCAAAAAAAATCTCATGGAAGAAATAAGAAAAATACGCCGATCCATTGCTAAAAAACTGCCCGAGGCGCCTCATGATGTTTTCCTGGTACTGGATGCCACCACCGGACAAAATGCCATATCTCAAACCCGCTTATTTCATGAAGCATTGAATGTGACAGGTATTATATTAACCAAGCTTGATGGAACAGCAAAAGGTGGGATCGTTGTGAGTATTGCCAATACCTTTGATATTCCGATTCGCTACATTGGTATTGGTGAAAAAACCGAAGATTTACAACCTTTTGATTCGGAACTTTTTGTGCGTGCTTTAATTGAGTAATCAAGAGTGGGGGTAATCTTTATAAAAAATGGTTTTTACCGTGAAAAATAATACCCGGCCATTTCGTCTTGTCAAATATGTCACATTTACCAGCTTAATTTTTGTTTTTATGGGAACCCTGGTCATGTCTTTGCTGATCATGCAATGGGCTCGAAGCATGTTGCTCACCAAAAGTGAAGATTATGCCTTGCTGCTGGCAGAAAATTTGAACCATCAAGTTTTTCTTCAGTTTGTCATTCCTGTTGCCATTGAAGTGGGAAAAATTCAGTTAAGCAATAAATCTCAATATGATCGCCTTGACCGGGTGGTACGAGGAACACTTCACAGTTTTGAAGTGGACCAGGTCAATATTTATGACATGGATCAAACCATCTCCTATAGTTTTGATCAACAAATAAGTGGCCGGCGAAACATGGGGGGCATTGGCTATTTTATGGCTCGGTCTGGAAAAGCAACCTCTATACTGCTTCAAAAAGGTACTCTTTTTGAACTGATGCTCGGGCTTCCTAAGATCAGCAAACTCTCCACCTATATTCCACTACGCGCAGAAAAATCTGTATCCAATATGTCTGGCCCTATTTTGGGAATCCTCGAGATTGTCCAGGATTTATCCCAGGACTACCTTGCCGTCTTTCACTTTAAATTTTTTATTTTTATGACATCTCTTACCGTGATGGGATTGTTGGCCCTGGCATTAATTTATGTTGTCGTACGCGGTGAAAAAATTATTCGAAAACGGACAGAAGAACGTCTCAAATTAGAAGAACAATTAAGGCATTCCGAACGGTTTGCCGCTCTGGGAGAGATGGCCGCCGGCGTATCTCATGAAATACGAAATCCTTTGGGTATCATTCGCAGCTCTGCTCAATTGCTTCAGAAAAAAATGAACGCCTTTGATCCATCAAACAATCTGCCGAATGTCATTATTGAAGAAACAGGACGATTGAATGATATTGTCACAGGGTTTCTGATGTTATCCCGCCCTGCAAACCCATCGTTTAAAGCATGCAATATTGAGGATATACTGAACAAAAATGCAGCCTTTTTAAGGCCTGAATTTGAAAAAACGAAGTGTGAAGTCAAAACATCCTATCAAAATAATCTTCCGGAAATAATTGCGGATAAAAACATGCTCTATCAGGCATTCTTAAATCTTTTGATCAACGCTATGCAAGCAATGCCAAATGGCGGCCTGATCAGTATATCTGTTACCGCCGACAAACAGGATATTTGGATTGTTATCGATGATGAAGGTGAAGGTATTCAGGATGATGTTTTAAATAAAATCTGGGACCCTTTTTATACCTCAAAAGAAAAAGGTACAGGACTTGGCCTGTCTATTGTTAAGAATATCATAGACGTTCATCATGGGACCATTAGCCTGGAAAACAGATCGGTTTATGGTACACAGGTAAGAATTCAATTGCCAGCAAAAAAATAAGAAAAAAAGGAATCTAATCTAATCTAATGACATTGTTATATAAATTTATGTTAGCTGTTCGTCTGTCATTTCAGCTTTCATCGCCGCAAAACTCTTGTTCTGAAATCCATCGGTTCTGGATGTCTGTTACCCTCAGGCAACGACTATGGCCATCAAAAAGCATTCTTGCAATATAAAAAAAACTGGATTATATTGGCACTCAAAAATTGTAAGGGACGTGTTCAAAGTAATGGAGTTACCATTATTTTAAGTCATGAACGTTATTAAATTTGGATTCCTTACTGGAAAAGTAAATGCTAAAAGAATTACGCATTAGAAATTTTGCAATTATTGAAGATCTGAAAATCCAATTTTTCAAAGGTCTGACAGTATTAAGTGGCGAAACAGGCGCCGGAAAATCCATTATTATTAATGCACTCAATTTATTATTGGGTCATCGGGCGACAGGTAAATATATCCGAACAGGCGCAGAAACCGCTGAAGTTGAAGGCTTTTTTGATATAGATGGCCATCCAACCATCAAACAAATGATGACAACCAATGACCTTGATCCTGAAAATGGATTGTTGATTCGTCGCGTCATTTCCCGAAAAGACCGGCATAAAATTTTTATTAATGACCGCCTGTCCACCATCCAACTTTTATCCCAGTTGACAGCCAATCTTGTCAACATTTCAGGACAACACGCGCATCAGCGATTGTTGAATGAAGATGAGCATTTGTTAATCCTCGATCAGTTTGGACAATTGATGCCTTTGCGTTCAACAGTGTATCAATTATATCATCAATTAATTCCTTTGGTTGACAATCTAAAAAAACTTCGAACACAGCAGCATCGTCAGATAGAACATATTGAATTGATTCGCTTTCAAGCACAAGAAATCACCAATGCTGCCATTCAGCATCAGGAAGATAAAATCTTGGAAAATGAACAGATGCGTTTGCAACATGCTGAAACCATTTTTCAAAAAATTAATCACAGCATTGAGCAGCTTTATGACTCTGATGGTGCCATCGTTGAAGTTTTGAGCAAAATTCAAAAAGATGTGGAACAAGCATCAAGCCTGGATCAATCTCTGACAAACACCTGTGAACGAATTCAAGAGGCCAGTGTATTGATTGATGATATCACCGGTGAACTTCGCCACTATCTGGAAGGGATTCAGGTTGATGATCATCGCCTACAGATTGTTGAAGACCGCATCTATTTGTTAAATCGTCTGAAACGAAAATATGGGGGCTCTCTCGAATCCATTGAATCACATTTTCAAAAAATCCAGGAAGAATTGGATGGTCTGGAATCAATAGAAGAAAAAATTGTCCAGGCTGAAAAAGATGTGGCTTTCGCTCAGACACAATTAAAATTGTCCACTCATATGCTTTCAGACAAACGAAAACAGTGCGCAGGAGAATTATCCATAGCCGTTGAAAATGAATTGCATCAGTTAAAAATGAATCAAACGCGCTTTCAGGTACAAATAGACCATCGAAAAAAAGATGATCAAGCGGATGAATTTCTTACAGACGATGCGTTTGTTTTTACTGAAACCGGTATGGATCGATCTAATTTTATGATTGCCCCCAATGTGGGCGAAGACATGAAACCTCTGGCTGCCATTGCATCGGGTGGTGAATTGTCAAGAGTTGTTCTTGCTTTAAAAGCGATTCTGGCTGGAACGGAGTCTGTTTCAACGGTGATATTTGATGAAGTGGATGCTGGTATTGGCGGAGGTGTTGCAGAAATGGTGGGGCAAAAGATGATTGCCTTGAGTGACCATCATCAAATCATTTGTATCACCCATCTGCCCCAAATTGCCAAATATGGACAACACCATTTTCGAATTACAAAACATGTCAAAAATGGCAGAACACATACCACCATCTCCCCCATTAACCATAACGAGCGTGTTGATGAAATTGCACGAATGTTGGGCGGTGAAATCATTACTGAAAAAACAATCGAACATGCCCGTGAAATGATAGAAACTCCTTAAAAACAATGTCTTTACTCAAAATTATTGTCATCGCTATTGCCCTGGCTATGGATGCTTTTACCGTTGCTATAGCTGTGGGAATCCGTTTAATCCATGTAAATTTTCGGCAAACATTTCGTCTATCCTGGCATTTTGGTTTTTTTCAGGCCATTATGCCGGTCATGGGCTGGAGTATGGGCGTAAGTATTCGTTCTGCCATTGAAATTTATGACCATTGGATCGCTTTTGGCTTATTGGCATATGTGGGGGGGAATATGCTAAAAGAAGCGTTTCAAAAGGATCAAAAAAAACATCAAATGATTAAAGACCCTACAAAAGGACTGACATTGGTGATGCTTTCCATTGTGACCAGCATTGATGCCCTGGCTGTTGGATTTAGTATTTCCATGCTCAATGTTTCAATTATTTTCCCAGCAATAATCATTGGCTGTATTGCAACACTGTTTACCGGTTTGGGGTTGTATATCGGAAAAACGGTGGGAGCGTCTTCAAAATTAAGCACATCAGCAGAGTCTATTGGTGGTATCATTCTGTTGATGATTGGGGGCAATATCCTGCTGGAACATGGTGTTTTTGATCGATTTTTCTAAAAAATCATGATGGGTATATATCTTTTTATCTTTCAGATAGTAGCAGTAATGAACAATGGGGATGACATTCTAAATCAACTGCATGAAAACCCGACCAAAATGCCGCAACGCAGAAAAATTGTGGTTGACATTTATGCCGCATTGCGTTATTTTTATTGAAAAATAATTGCATAACATTATTCAGATAAGTCTGTTTAAAAAAATGGAGGCTGAAATGACAATACAATATAAAGAAACAATGTCGTTAATATTAATTATCGTTTTAATATCATTGATTATTCCTTTTTGCATGATAACTTCATCTCGAAATACCCTTGTTCAGACACGTGTTAACGACCTTATTGTTGCACGGCATGAGCAAGATTTAGTATTAGACAGGGCATTTAATTTGCCGCAGCCAGACAAAAATAGAAAGTCCCATAACTCTGAAAAAATACCGGACAAAGAACGACTCACTCAGGAATTTTTACCGTGAATAGCCTTAAAAAATCAAATACACTGAACCTGGTTCTTGTGCATCCGCAAATACCGCCCAACACTGGAAATATAGCCCGAACCTGTGCAGCAACAGAAACCCGGCTCCATCTGGTGGGGCCACTGGGATTTGATGTTTCAGATAAAGCGGTCAAACGTGCAGGTCTGGATTATTGGCCCTATGTGGATATCCATCATTATGAATCCGTTGATACTTTTAAACGCCAGATAGATAAACATGCACGTTGGGTTGGCTTCAGCAAAATAGGTACGATTCAATACACGGACTTTGAATTTCAAGCAAACGACTGGCTTTTGTTTGGAAGTGAAATTCATGGACTGCCTAAAGAGATTCGAGAGGGATGTCATGCACAAGTGTATATTCCCATGCCTGGGACGCATGTACGAAGCTTGAATCTGGCAGCCGCCGCTGCGGTTGGATTGTATGAGGCGTACCGCCAGGTCAATTATTGATATGCTCCTTTCATCTGTTCAGAGCATTTTTTCTGGCTTTCTTTGAAAAGAGGATGATGCTCACCAATCAGCAATCCATTAAAACCATTATAATACATGACTTGATTCAATTTTCGGGCAACATCTATTGAGGGATCAAAAAAGTTGCTGAGTACCTGATTGATCAAAGCAGAAATCAACATTTCAGCAATGTTGTTGGCATTATCATTGGCACTTTTTATGAGTTGTTTTTCACTCTGCCACAGGGTTTTTCCTGAATTCGTATCAATCAGTCTGGCGGATATATGAATAGTGGTTTGAGAATCAATGACCATATATTTGGTTCCCCATTTTTTTATGGTCATGTACAATATTGCATCAGGATCAATAATTTCTTTAATTTTATTTAAAGGAATTTGATGCATTTCTGCAGGCGAAGTTACGCCATTTTCTTTCATCAACGCATCAATGACAGCAACAGGATAGACATAATATCCTTTTTCCGCTAATGGACGTGTAACGATTGAAAGATACATATACGGCGCCATAACTTCCAGTGATTGATTGACCGGCGGAAGAACAAGAATCGAGGTTGGCATATGTTTCAAATAGGATCGATAATCATAAGGTTTACGCGGTGTAGAGGTACACGCTGAAAGGTTTAAACCGATCCAAAGAACAATGAGACATATTATCTTATTTTTCATTGGTTTATCCGTTTGATGAGTCCATTGATAAAGGTTGAAGACTCTGGAAAAAGTTTTTTTTCAATGTGAAAGTGTTCCACTGCTCGATTCTGTTGCCCCTCAGAAAGATATAGATATCCTAAATGGGCATGAAGTCCAGGAGGAGGCAACAGTTCTTTTGCATAAGTTTTTTCAAGGTGTGCTTCCAATGCTGTTATTTCTTGCTGTGGTGTAATCTTTCCAGGTTTGAGATATCGTTGATACAGAAAATCTTCATATTGCCCCCATTGATACAATGTGTTTGATGCACATCCAACAGCAACAATACTGATAAGCAGTATCAAAGACAGTCTTTTCATAATTATTCCACAAGGGACCATTCTCCACGCTCCAATCCTTCAACAAGTTTATTGACAGCGTCCATAATCGCAAGATTCAATACTTTTCCTGTCAGGGTTGCATCATAAGAGGCTGTTCCGCCAAAGCCAAGCACTTCACGATTTGATAACGCATATTCACCGGCTCCTTGAATGGCATAAACGATTTGTGAGGTTTGCACATCAACAATATTGATAGACACTTTTGTGTAAGCAATCTGTTTTTTTCCATGACCTAAAATGCCAAATAATTGTTGATCGCCCACATCTTTTCGACCAAATTCTGTCACTTCTCCGGTGACCACATTGGACGCTCCGGTCAATTTTTGCTTTTTTCCCATCAATTTGGATTCTTGAGAAATTTCTGCAAGATTGCTTCTGTCTACGGTGATAAACCGATTGGTTTGTGCCAGATGTGTTTTTAAAATCATTTTTGCCTGAGATCCCAGTCGATCGTTTCCATCAGAAAAAATACCATTCATATACGTTGAGCGATTGGCAAATTTTCCAATGGCCAATGTATGTTTTGGGCCGCTGTAAACGGTTTTATACGTTGTAACAGATTCTGTTTGTATTGTTTTGTGAGTTTCGGTCGCGCAACCAGTGAGCATAAAAAAACTCAGACATAGAATGGTTAAACAATACGTCGGGATAGTTGTGTGAATTTTTTTTGTGATAAAATTGTTCATAAAACACCTCTTTTTATATTTTTGTTTTGCTAAGGAATCGCTATTAAATAACGTTCCCATTTGAAGTCCCGTGGGTGGAGTCCCAAAGCTTTAGCTTTGGGAGTTCCTTAGCTTTTCAATGCGTTGTTTTTCTGTGACTCCCAAAGCTAAAGCTTTAGGACTCCAATCTAAAATGACTGTCAACATTTTTTCATATCATCAATAAATTGTTTAAACAAATACCTGGCATCATGAGGACCGGGCGATGCTTCCGGGTGGTACTGAACAGCAAATAAAGGCATTTTAGGATGTCTAAACCCTTCAACCGTGTTATCATTGAGATTGATATGGGTTAAGTTCAGATGACATTCCCGAAGACTGTCTTCATCAACAGCAAAACCATGATTCTGTGATGTAATTTCGATTCTACCGGTTACATAATGTCGTACAGGCTGATTGATCCCGCGATGACCAAATTTCAATTTATAGGTTTTTGCTCCCAAAGCCAGGGCTAAGATCTGGTGTCCCAGACAAATACCGAAAATAGGTCTATAATCCAATAAGTCTCGAACGGTTTGAATGGCATATGTAACAGGCTCCGGATCACCCGGCCCATTGGACAAAAAGATTCCATCCGGCGCCATATCCTGTATGACAGACGAGGGGGTTGATGCCGGCACGATAATCATTTCACAGCCAAAATGTTCCAAATTTCTGAGAATACTATATTTAATACCAAAATCAATAATAACGACAGCGTGTCGATGGGTCCGGTCTTTCCAGACCGTCTGATCCAATGTGAGGGGTTCAAAAATGGGTTGATTGTTTTGCCATCGATAGGGAACGATTGTACTCACATCTTGCGCCAGATCCCGACCATTCATTGTGGGTTGTTCTCTAACCCTTTCTACCAGTGAGTCAGGGTGTAAATCCTGCGTTGATATGGCGGATCGCATCGCACCTTTTTCTCGAATATGACGGGTCAATGCGCGCGTATCAAAATGATCGACACCGATAACCCCTGCTGCTTTCAGATAGTCAGACAGGGACTGTTTTGAACGATAATTACTATAAAAGGGTTGATATTCACGAAGCAAAAATGCAGACACTTGAATTTGATCTGATTCAACATCCTCTAAATTAATACCATAATTTCCCACAAGGGGATATGTCATGGTAACCAATTGTCCTCGATATGAGGGGTCTGTCAGGACTTCCTGATAACCTGTCATGCCGGTATTAAATACCATTTCACCAAATGCTTCGCCCGTTCCGGTAAATGATCGGCAATTAAATGTTCGGCCATCTTCCAAAGCCAATAACGCTTGATTCATATGTTTATCCATTTCTAATTCTCTAAATTCTGATTCAAACCTTAGATATGCAATCAATATAGGACATTTGAAAAAAGATGTAAATAAAAATTAAATTCTTTATGAATACCGGAAAAGCAGCATTTAAGTTATGCCCTATGAGACTTTTTGAAAAATATTCACCGTCACGCCTGATATCAGAAAAAAGACACTGGCAACAAGAATAATAGATGCACCAGCAGAAACATTAAATCGATAAGATAAAAAAAGTCCCATGACTGAAAATATACATCCCAAAGCACTAGCGCCAATCATCATTTGAAACAGCGATTTTGCATATTTTTCCATGATATATGCAGGAATCGTCAATAAGGCGATAATTAATATCAATCCCACCACCTGAATCATCAGAACGATTGAAACGGCAAGCATGATGATCATGGAAAAATACAGCGTTTTTACTTTAACGCCTCGAACACGTGCAAATTCTTCATCATATGAGATAGCGAGAAGATCGGCATAAAAAATACAGACAAAAAGAGTTATCAATACAGCAACGCCAGCCATGAGCCAGAGATCTATTTTGGGAACAGTCAGAATGCTGCCAAACAAATAACTCATCAGGTCAACCTGATAACCCGGAGTAAGATCCACCAGGATAATGCCACAGGCCATTCCTGAAGCCCATATCACACCAATAATCGCATCGGAACGTTCTTTATTGTGGAGTGTTATTGCAGCCATGAGAACAGCCGATGCCATTGAATAACCGATTGTACCGACAAGGAAAGGCCAGCCCATGAATATGGATAGTCCAATGCCTCCATATGCTGCATGAGCAATGCCGCCGGAAAGAAATACAATGCGATTGACAACAGCCAGGGAGCCCATGAGACCACAAATACAACTGGTTAAAAGGCCTGCTATCAATGCATGTTGCATAAAATCAA
>PEAL01000166.1 GCA_002753725.1 Deltaproteobacteria bacterium | reverse complement strand
TTTCACCACTTTTCTACTGATATGGCAACAAAAATTATCCAGGATAGTGTTGAAAAAAGACGAGCGATATTTATTCTTGAAGCTTTTCCCAGAAAGCCTGAATGCTTCCTTGCTTTTTTTCCCATGCTGACACTGTCATTTATAGCTCTCCCGTTTATTACCCAAAAAAATCGTCTGACAAAACTGTTCTTTTCTTTTTTTATTCCCCTCATTCCAATCATCGGTACATTCGATGGCATTGTCAGCCTGTTTCGTATTCATGATAAGGACGAACTTCTGGCAATGGTTGAACCCTACCAGGATATTTATGATTGGGAATACCATCAAGTGCCTTTTTCAAAATGGGGTAAATCTTTGGTTTTTACTGGAATTCCAAAATAATCCCAAAGGATATCGTCGATGCCAGTCAAGCAAATTATTTTTTGTATTGTGTGTCTTTTTTTATTAAAGGTGGAGCTTCAGGCCCTTGATTATTCTTCACAAAATAACGTTCACCCTCATGGTATCATACCTGATGTTCCTGAAACCATTGTAAACACCGATGCCTCAACGTTTACAATTTCAGGTGGCGTTCAAAATCAGACCACTGTTTTTCACAAGTTTAAACAATTTAACATCCATCAAGGTGAATCAGCTATTTTTCAAGATGCTGGTTTTGATCATACTGTGGCACAAGTCACTGGCGCGAATTATTCCTGGATCAATGGACTCCTGAAGTCTGAGGCGCAACAGTTTTATCTCATTAACGCCAATGGAATTATGGTCGGAGCTGATGCATATCTTGATGTTGCCGGTTCATTTTATGCGAGTACAGCAGATGACATTCATTTTTCAGATCATTTGGGTTTTGATGGAAGCGCCAATGATACATCCAAACTGACGGTTGCTCCCCTTGTATCATTTGGATTCCTGAGCGATAACCTTTCAACAATAGCCATCCAAGGAATCGCTGATCAAACAGGTGAAAAAAATTCATCACGCCCGGGTTTATATGTTTCAGAAAATAAAACTCTGTCATTGATTGCTGGTGATATTCTGATCAATGACCATGCAAAAATTCAAGCCTCGTCTGGAAGCATTCAATTGATTAGTGTTGCATCAACAGGATCTGTTCATGTTTTTGAGAATAATATCCCCACGCTAGATGTAGATGTATTGGGTGATATCACTATATCCGATCACTCTATCCTTGATACCAGCGGATCAGCCGGTGGCGATATTTTTATTCGTTCAGGAAAACTTATTGTTGATAACAGTCAGGTTCTGGGTATTACCCGAGGAATCAATAATGGTGGAAACATTGATATTCGTGTCAATAATCTGTTGTTTACCAATGGCGCTTATATCGATTCATCGACAAATGATATTGGTAACGCAGGTAACATAGACATTGTGTCCAATACCGATATTGTTTTTGATGGCGAAAATGAAGATTTTCAAAAAAGTGGCATATTTTTGAGATCTACATCTGATCAACCTGATGCAGGGAATGCGGGCAGCGTTTTGATTAATGCGGTCAATGTATCTTTTCTTAATGGCGCTGCAATTGATTCTGCAACGATTGGTACAGGAAATGGCGGCGAAATTGAAATCATTGCTAAAGAAAATATTTTTTTCAAGGGCAAGACATTTCATGGGGATGGGTCTCACCTTGAAGTTGCATCTTTATTGATTACTGGCGGTGCTGGTGATGCTGGTAGCATTGCTTTGGAAGGAAAGAATATTTACTTTGAAGGCTCTGTCTATATCAATTCAACGACAGATGGCCAGGGTAAGAGTGGAAATATTTCTATAAAGGCCTATGAAAAATTTTCTTTTCTCGGTGAAAAAAATACTATTGAAAAATCAAGTATCATTATTGCCGGCACCTGGTATGAAGGAAGTAATGGTGGACAGGGGGGAAATGTCAGCATTTCTGCAAAATATCTTGATTTTAAAAATTATGTCATAATTAACACTGCCACTGCAGGGGAAGGACAGGGGGGGAGGATCAATATTGATGTCGCTGAGACCGCATCTTTTGACAATCAATGCACAATTCAGGTGGTAACATCCTCAAAAAGAGAACTGGCTGGTGATGGCGGGACTTTGAATTTAAAAGCTAAAAACATAGCGGTGAAGAATGGATCAACTATAAATTCAACAACATATGGCCGTGGCACAGCTGGATACATTCAACTGGAAACAACCAATATGTTACAAGTGACTGGAAATGAATCGTTGACAAGCGCAATCACTGGAGAAGTCTCTTTGGACAGCAATGGTGGCAATGGTGATAGCATAAATATTAAAGCTTCAAACATTTCGCTTATAGATGAGGCCATCATCACGACTACCAGCTCAAGTATTGGCAATGCCGGAGATATTATGATTCAAACCAGCGCATTAAATTTATATGGGCAGTCAGCGATCGCATCCAAAACACTTAACGCCATTGGGGGGAATGCTGGAAATATTAACATTCAAACCCAAACACTCTGTTTGCTTGGATCAGATGCACTGATTTCAACTTCCAGCAATGGATCAGGAAACGGCGGCAGTATTTTGGTTAATGCTGAAAAGATTGATCTGAAATTTGGTCAAATAACATCAGAAAGCCTTTATGACCCCAATACTCAATTTGAATCTTTTGAACAATTCCAGCAGTCTGCCTTGAAGACTGGAGATATTGTGTCGTTTCCAGATGGCGGACGTCAAACGCGTTACTTTGTTTTTAATAACCAATTGGTTCCCATGACAAATTTTTTTTATATTGTTGATCATATTCAAGATCTTGATGAGCTTATCATTCAAAATAAATTGTTCACTGGAGAAATAGCGTGGGTAAAAAATCAAAATAATGGTACGATGACGCAATACATTTATATGCAAACTTATCGAGGCATGTCATGGACACCCATCACTGAATCATCACAAACGATAGAAATCAATGATGCCAACTATCTTTCTCATTTGGCAGGAGAGTACGAAACACCACCCCTTCCCAATGGGACAATGATAAGCTTTTTAGATTCTGGTGAGAAAAAAAACGGCCTTTATATTTATTGTTATGCCGATGTAAATTATAACACAAATATATATGCTGAACCGGTCCGTATCAATCAATTCGATATTTCAACGATTGAAAATCTGTCTGAACTGAAAACGCAGAAATTCTTGGAAAATCAGGCCCTGGCAATGATCAAAAATGATGCAGGGACTATTGAATCAACCTATGTTCTACATTCTGACGAATGGATTCAAGTCAACGCAATTCGTCACTTTGAAAATCAAAGGGATACGATTCAACATCTTTCTCAAATCGGAGATATTGCAAGCATTCACTCAGGAAATCATCAACAGATTTATCTTGGCGATGGATGGATGGATATAAAAACAATCTATTCAGTGACTGACAGGGGTGAGCTTTCCCTCCTGAATGCTCAGACCGGTGATATTGGAAAATGTATCACTGTTGAAGACAAAACGCCACAAACGTATGTATTTATAGATAATCAGTGGGTGCCTTTTTTTCAGTCTGGGAGTGCAGGAATCATTGATATTCAAGGCCATCAGGTTCAAATGGATCAGAACAGTTCTGTATCGACATCTACAAATGGTAATGGTGAAGCAGGAAATATTTTGTTAAGTGCGGACACTATTGTGTTGAATCATGCATCAAAAATAACATCAGAAAGCCATGCGAATTTTTCAGGCGGTCCGGCAGGTTCGGTTCATATCAGTGATGCTAATCAATCGGGCACGCTTAAAATTCTAAATAGCAGCAGTATCTTAACGGATTCTACAAGTTCTGGTGGTGGCAAAATTTCCATTCAAACAAATGATATGATCGTACTGAACAGTGATATTACCACCAATGTCAAAGATGGTTTTGGAAATGGTGGAGATATGAATATCACAACAGAACAGCTTGCCTTGAATAGAAGTAAAGTCACAGCAAATGCTATTGATGGCGATGGCGGCGCTATATACCTTTTCTCAAATCATTTTATTCAATCTGCGGATACGATCATTGAGGCGTCATCCAAACGTGGCAATGAAGGAACCGTTGAAATAGATGCTCCTGATATGGATATGGACAGTCAAGTCATACAACTGCCATCGGATTTTTTAAATGCATCCCGATGGTTGAGAGCATCTTGTCAGCTGCGTGATAGCCGTCAATCCAGCCATTTGATTGTACAAAGGCATCCTCATTTGCCATCATTTATGGTGGACTATTGTCACAGTCCACCAGGGCTGGATTAAAATACACCTTAAGGAATTTTAGCAATGATAGACAGACTGCTTATTGAAAATAAATTAAGAAAAATTGAAATGTTCATTAGAGAAATTGAAAATGAAAAAGCCCCAAAAAATTTTGAGTCTTTTTCAAAAAATATTATATTCAAGCGTTTTGTTGAAAGAAATATCGAGTTATCTATTGAACAAATGATTAATATCTGTAAGCACTTTGTCAGTGCGCTTGATTTACAGGAACCTAAAAGCTATGCAAACTGTTTTGAAATCATTGCCGATGCAGATATCATATCAAAAGATACCCTTCAGACATTTCAATTAATGGCACGGTATCGTAACCTTATCATTCATGGTTATGATACTGTTGATGACAGTATTACCTATGGCATATTCAGAAAGCAATTGAATGATTTTCGACTTTTTATTTATTCTGTCAGAAATTATTTATCCAGGAAAATACAAGTCATTACAAATGAATAATAGTATCAACAATAATATGATTGAGATCGAACGATTAAAAGAAGCATTGCTAAACAATCGAAACATATGTTTTGCGCTTGTTTTTGGTTCTTATGCTAAAGGACGTCCCAATGAAAATAGTGATATTGATCTTGGGCTTTACTTCTACACCCCCCCTGAAGGACTTGATATCCTTGGGCAGATAAATGATCTGTCACAATATACTCAAAAGGAAATAGATTTAATCATACTCAACAAGGCATCACCATTTTTAAGACATCAGGTGATGTTAAATTGTATACGCCTGTTTATTCATGACCCTGTTATTTATCGGGAGTTCAGAGAAAAGACCATAACCGATTTTTTGATATACAAATATGTTTCTGATCTTTATATCTATGATAAAGAATTATAAGTTTAATTCAGAAGATGTTCGCTGGAGTGATAATGAATTCTTCACCAAAAAATAATCTTCTCTTATTGTTTGACAACGATTGTATTGAATGCCGCTTTATCCGCCGCTATAAACGTTTTTCCGTTGAGGTGGAGCATAATGGCCAACGTTTTTGGGCCCACACCAACAACACAGGATCAATGATGGGCCTGTTGAGACCTGGACAAAAGGTCTTTCTTTCTCGCGCTAAAAATCCCAATCGAAAACTTCTCTATACATTAGAAATGGTTGACATTGGTGGCATGTGGACAGGAGTCAATACACTGGTTCCCAATCGTATGCTGAAAACAGGATGGACACACAAACAAATTAAGGAGTTGCAGCCGTTTTACTCATTTCAAAGTGAGGTTAAAAAGGGGAACAGCCGTCTGGATGCTTGTGTTGGAAACGATCAAAAACAACTGTGGATCGAAGCTAAAAACGTGACCCTGGTTGAAGACGAAATTGCTATTTTTCCGGATGCTGTAACCCTCAGAGGGCAGAAACATCTAAAAACATTGATTGATCTAAGTCAACAAGGTATTGATACAGCACTCTTCTTTTTTATTCAACGAAGCGATGCAAAATGTTTTGCACCGGCCGATTATATTGACCCTGATTATGCAAGGTTATTTTATCAAGCCATCGATGCTGGCGTTCAAATATGGCCCTATCAGGCGGTACTCAGTACACAAGGCATTGGCATTGGAACATGTTTGAAAGTGATTCATCAATGAGTTCATCTGCCCATTCATTCCATTGTTCATGAAGGTGATGGTACAGGCGATATATTTTCCTGATTTTGTTTGGGAATATCCACTTTATCTAAAACATCATGATAAATTTGAACCGGTGTTTTTGCACGTACATCCTTGTCAAATTTTTGTTCTGTTTCTTTTCGCGTTTCAAGCAGTTGTTTATGACGAATACGTTCTTTGACCTTTTTAAAGGGTGTAATTTGGGATGGCCTGCGGTCAAGGAGTTTGACAATGTAAAGCCCTGTATCGGTCGTGATAATATCACTGACATCATTTATTTTTTCCAGTGCAAAACCAGTTTTCAGAACATTGGCATCCCATCGATAGGCCCGATTTTCATAAAGCCATCCAATATCACCGCCTTTATATCGGGACACCTGATCTTCAGAATATTGCACTGAAATGCGACCAAAACCTCTCCCGCTTACCGGTTGCTTTGCTTTATTGAGTGCTTCATTCATGCGATTTAAAATCTGTTGTTTTTTTTCATCACTCATTTTGGAATGTGTTTTCATGTAAATGATTGCCAGACGAGCTTTTGCAGGCTGCGTATATTTTTGGATATTGTCTGTATAATACTGCTGAATTTCATCTGCACTGAAATTCACACCATCAATCAGGGGAGTTAACTCTTGTTTTTTGTACTGCCCCACAAGCAGATTTTCATAAATACGAATAAAATCACGATGCTGATTAATTCCCATTTTTAAAGCCTGATCAACCATAGCACTTCGTAAAATCATTTCATCAAGTAATTTATTCTTATCCAACTTTTCAAGATGGCGGCCCCCACGGCGTTGCATTTCTTCATTAAAATCTTCAATAAAAATTTTCTGATCACCAACAATAGCAATCAAATCCTGCGGACGTTTTTCCAATGTCAGATAATAGTAGGATGCACCAAGGATTACAAGAATCAGAAGAATGCCCAGTGCAAATGCTCTTTTTTGTTTGTTCGAAACCATTGATTTTTCTTTCTTTTGCGGAAAAGGAAATACTTTGCAGAGGCGAAAAAAATTTCCCCCTACTGATAATCATCGTACGTCAATCAATGAAGGATACCAATGAACCTCTACTCAAGATGACTTTATTTTCAGTTGTCTACTCGTCTACTCTCCTTCAAATGCAACCAGAGAGAAAACCGGATATTTTGATATTTTTTGTCTACCGTGTAAATCTGGCAATTCAATAACAAATGCACACTCAACGATTTCTCCGCCAAGCTGCTCAACCAATTGAACTGCGGCAGCGACCGTTCCACCGGTTGCAATGAGATCATCAACAATGATGACTTTTTCCCCTTTTGCGATGCTATCATCATGCATTTCAACGGTATTGACACCGTATTCCAGTGTATAATCTGCCTGAATGGTCGATGATGGCAGCTTACCTTTTTTGCGAACAGGCACCAAACCGATTTTCAATTTATACGCCAGAACAGCACCAAACACAAAACCTCGCGCATCAATAGCTACAATTTTGTCAAGAGCTTTCCCTTTGTAGCGTTCATATAACAGATCGCATGAATGCATAAACGCTTCAGGATTTTGCATAAGCGTTGTAATATCACGAAATGTAACCGATTCTATCGGCCAATGAGGGATACTTCGTATTGTTTCTTTTAGGTCCATGAAAAAGTCCTTTCGGATTAATTATTAGGATTATTAGGATTATTAGGATTATTAGGATGGCTAAGATTATTATTAGGATTATTAGGATTATTAGGATGGCTAAGATTATAATCCTAATTAATCCTAATTAATCCTAATTAATCCTAATTAATCCTAATTAATCCTAATTAATCCTAATTAATCCTAATTAATCCCAGTCTGTCAAACCGTATCTTAATAAAATTTCATTCAATTTACCATTCTTTCTATACCGAATAACGCCATCAGATAAGATTTTTGCATACGATTTGGACGCTGCAAAAAAAGGCGAGAATGCAATGTTTACATAACTGGATTCAATAGAGGTCATATCGTCACCAGCATCATCAAACAACTTGGATTTTCCCATTTCTTTAACTTTATACATGAAAACATTTTTATCTTCATTCAACACATTGATTCGACCATGTTCTAATTTATTTATCAGTATATCGAGGGCATCATCACCAGCTCTGACCTGAACAGCCAAAGACCCTTTTTTTTCATCAATGTACGGACTTAACTTTTTTCCATAATCATAGTCTTGAATAATCCCAAGCCATCGATCTTTTAAAGAGTCAATGCCTTTGTAACGCCAGGGGTCACCTTTTTTTACCCAAAACCGATTTTTTGCAAGTCCTAAAGGTTCTTCAGGAAAAATAAAGTCAGGGGCTTCAGCTTTTACAGCACCAATGATACCATGATACTTTCCTTCCCTGGATTTTACAATGGATCGAGACCAGTTGATGGCTTTATATTGAACCGTATGACCCGCTTCGGCAAATATGGCTTTAGCAAGATCAATCATATATCCCAGCTTAGCCGAATCAGGCTCGCAATTGTAAGGACACCATTCATCAGCAACCAGGATCAGTTGATCTCCAAAAGAATCATTCAAGGGTAAAAATAAAAAAAAACAAACAAAACAGATGAAAAAGTATTTTTTCATAATAAGGTTCCTTCTCTTAAGGGGCTAAAATTATTTAATTTTCCCAGAAAATAGATTTTCCATCAAGTCGCTTTGAATAAGTTACACATTGAGCTGTTTGTCAAAAATAGAGAACACTGCCTGAACAAATTTATTATTCAATGGCAAATCAATGGTCGCTTTTCCATTCATGTCAAACTCATAAACTGTATCATCAGCAGGCAAATATCCGGCATAGTCAATACCCGCATCCTGAATAATGTTTAGTATTTTTTCAGAAGGTTCTGTTTTCGCGCGGTTGATAATTAAAAAACTTTTGCCCATACCAATATGAAGGCTTTTTGCCAGATCGTTGATACGAACAGCCGCAGTTACACCGCGAACCGAACCGTCAGACACGAGCATCATGACATCTACATTTCGTGTGGTCAATCGGCTGATATGCTCCATGCCAGCTTCATTGTCCATAATCAGGTAGGGGTAATTATCTGTCAGTCGATCCAGAAAATTGGTCAACAACGTATTGGCTGCGCAATAACAGCCTGCTCCTTCGGGACGGCCCATGACAATAAGATCAAAATGTTGGGTTTCTACAACAGATTCCTGCATTTTCATGGACATAAAAACATCTTTGGTCATACCGGATGGCACACTTCCCTTTTTCATAGATTCTCGAGCCTCGCCAAGAGTGCCATTAATTTCGACACCCAGGACATCGTTAAAATTAGCATTAGCATCGGCATCTACGGCTAGAATAGGGGTTTTTTCTTTTTGTATTAAATATTTAATAAGCATGCCAGCTAAAGTTGTTTTTCCGGTTCCACCTTTCCCAGCAAGTGCTATTGAATAAGGTCTCATTTATTTTGTCCTTTCTATGATATTATCTATATTATCGAGGGAGTTTATTCTGGTCGTTTAATGACGACAATGAATTGATCAGAATCCTCATCGTCAATAAGTTCAATGCCCGGGTATTTGGAAAGAATCGCAGATATTCCCAATCCGATCCCGCGAAAAGGTAACATATCAGTAAGATAATGAGCGATTGTCGAATTGCGTTGAAATGCGGTTCCAGTTTTAATGCTATCGAGGGTTAGTATTTCAGGAAGTGCCCCCGGGCTTTCAATTTCTATACGATTGTCAAATACGGATATAACAATGTTTCCACTGGTAAAATAATCCATGTAATAACTTCTATGAACAAGCGCATTGATCAGAACTTCCTGGATAACTTTTTCAGGAATTTCTTTTAGTGATGGATTCTCTTTCATTGGTGCAGCCAGATTCTGCTGAATAAAGTTCATCCCCTGGTCAAATAACTGAGCAATGGTCCCCTCAAAATTATCACTGTCTCTGTATTCTAAAACCGATGTATCATTTCCATAAAACGACATGGCGACAATTTGACTCAACGAAAAATTTTCATTGGGAAAACTACCAAAAAGAAGCATACCGGCAGTATTGATTTGCCCATTTGATGCCAACTTCATGCTTTCTAATATTGTCATCAGCGGAATATGTCCAGGAAGGCCAACCGTGAATTTTTTCTCAAAAAATTGTTGAAAGTTTTCAATATCAATATGCCTGTGATCTGCCCCTTCAACAATCATTTGGTCTGCCTGAGTGATCATTTTTTCCTGAAAAAAATGACGCAAATCATCAATTTCAATTTCTTCAATGGTTTTTGATTCTGTTTTTATCAAAAAACGACCCGTTACCGTGCAGTAGGGTTTTTGAATTCCGGCGGGAATCTGAATCACAATCGCTTTAGCCTCTTGATAGTCGACAAGTTGTGTTTTAGGAAAAATAGATGGATGGACATATTCAAAAGACACCTGTGTAATCATTCGCATGGCGCTGACAATATCATCATCAGATAGCTTCATTGACTCACCAGATTGATTGACACCAATAATCAGCAGACCACCATTGGCATTTGCGATTGCAACCATCTCTTCACACAATTGATGTGGATCTTCAATACGTTCAATGAAGGAAAGCCCCTCATTTCCTTCCTGTTTGAAGATGGCTTCAATATTGAATGAATTCATTAATCACTCCTTTGGTTTTTTTGTAATGAAAATCCATTTTCTGGCGGGCAATCACTTAAAATACTTTATGCAGACAAACAGCGTAAAGGTCTCAGTAATTTAATTATCTAATGTATAATAAATGCTTATAAAAAGCAAGCCTGATATTTTTTTTGGCATGGCATTTTTTTTGCATTATTCCATTATTCATTATGATATTTCAAATTCGTTTCTATCCAAATGTGATCAATCTATCACTGAAAAACTGCTTAAGACCAAAAGACTGATTCAAGCCGAAGTTCAAAACCCATTTTAACACCTTCCTGTCAATAACAGTGACATCTACTTAACGTATTTTATGTTGTCTAAGGCATCAAGTTACAGAAATTTGAATACAAGATTAACAAACTTTAAAGGGCTGAATTATGTCTGACATGGCTTTATTAACAGTTCCCTGTCCCAAATGCGGTAAAGTATACCGGATTTATCGAACAAATCTTGGAAGAATGGGCATTTGTAAAAAATGCACGACCCGTTTCAAAATGATCCAACGGGAAAAAACAAAGGACAAAAAACCTGCT
>PEAL01000165.1 GCA_002753725.1 Deltaproteobacteria bacterium | reverse complement strand
CAAACTATCTGTTTTCATTACTCCCCAAAATCCGATATAATCAGTATTTATTTTAGTCGTTCTTTATAGAACCTTAGAACATCATCTCTTGCTGTAAATTAAATACATTTTATCACTTTTTTGTGTCTATAGCAACCCACTGATAAAGAATAAAGAACGAACTGTTCTATATCTATATCAGATAAATTGCTAAAAAATGCTCGAAAAATAAGTTCCCAGCGAAGAGACTTTAACATTGAGTATATGTAAAGAACCGAATTTTTGGGAATGCGCCCTATTGATCTGAAATTATGAATCTCAATCCATTTTTTTTCTTTCTTGACCTTATTTAGAATTTTCATTATCAAACAAATATGCTAAAATGCTTGATCTGGAAAAACGTATGACATTTCACCTGTTGAATTATTATATTGTACGTCATAGAAAATACCGTCAACCATATCTTAATAATTTAGTATATCAATTAAAAAGCAAGGGAGTAAGCTGTGCAGGATGTATCCAATCCTCATGGAAAATTTCTGAGACAACTGTTGTCCCGGCAAGAAACCGCAAGTGCATTTTTTAAAGCGGTTATCCCGGAACCAAATCAACAATCTCTCGATATTACAGCTCTTGAAATCAGTAAAGATCAATTTGTTGATGATGATCTTTATCACCAATTATCGGATATGCTTTTTAGAGTGTATCGCACAGATCTCGCGCCTGCTTTTATTTATCTGCTGTTTCAACATAAAGGCAATCCTGAACCGCTCATATCTTATTTGTTGTTACGGTACATGGAACGCATATGGGAACAAACCATCAGCCAGGGGTTGATTGGACATTTACCACTGACGATTCCTGTTGTTCTTTACAATGGAACAACATCATGGAATGTGTCGGATCAATTTGGAAATCTTTTCGGCAAGGTAAAAGAGCTTTCCTTGTTTTTACCCGATTTTCAATATATTTTATATGATCTCTCCCAACTCAGTGAAAAAAAATTACCTGAAAATCCCATACTTGCCACAGGAATGCGCTTGCTTCAAAATATCAACGATCGCCATTTTATTGATATGCTTCCACAATTGCTCACCCCCCTTAAAAAAAATCTGAATCATGATCGAACCAGACAGTTTTTATCTCATGTCATTGAATACGTCTGCTCATCCACAGAATTAGATGAAAAAAATATCCGTTCGGTAATGGAAGAGGTGTTTGAAAAAACCGGCAAAGATATTTTTATGAGTGTTCATGAAAAATTGTTTCATAATGGGGTGGTTCATCAGGCGCGTGATGCAATCATTGATGTGTTGACGGTTCGCTTTGAAGATATCCCTTCGAGCATTCTCGATACCCTTTACAATATCAACGAAGTCGATATCTTGAAAATCTTACATAAACAAGCGGTCACCTCAATGGACATGGATGAATTTGATGAAGTTCTCGAAATGATGTTGTTTTGATTCATGCATTGAAAACGAAAATATTAAATACTTTATGAGGATAGCATTGACTTTTTTTGGAGATTATGAAAAAAATAGGCCCTTTTATTTTTAGTAGATAAAACCTTTTTTTTGGAAATCTATATTCTATGACTGTGTATTTTTTATCAGCACGTAACGCAGCCATATCTGTATTATGATTAAATATATAGAAAAGTGAGGAACCAAGAATGTTAAATCGTGAAAGACCAGAACATCCTGATATCACATTAGATATGTGGAATATAATCGATGATATCATTACAGAGAATCAACAAAAGCCAGGTGCTTTGATTGCGGTTCTCAGGAAATCTCAGGATGTTGTCGGATATTTACCCTCTGTTCTCATGGATTATATCAGTAGTGGACTGAACATATCCAAAAGCGAGGTCTATGGCGTAGCAACGTTTTATTCATTGTTCTCCATGACCCCTAAAGGAAGACATACCATCAAGGTTTGCATGGGAACAGCTTGCTACGTAAAAGGTATTAAAGAAACAGTTGAACGTATCAGTAATGAATATAAACTTTGCTTTGGTGGCACCACTTCTGACAGACGTTTTTCAATGGAATCTGTCCGATGCCTTGGAGCATGTGGACTTGCACCTGTTGTTGTCGTTGGACAGGATACTCATGGCGATGTCAAAGCAGATAACATTTTAAACATTTTAAACAGATATGAATAATGAAACTCAAACAAATCAAGGACATATTAGGCGCGACGCTCGTTAGCGGCGGCGATCAATTAGACATTGAAATCATTTCCGGTGGTGGTGCAGATTTGATGGATGATGTGTTGTCAGCTACAGCTAAAGGATGTGTCTTATTGACTGGACAGACCACACCAGATGTCATTGAGATATGCATCATGGCAGAAGTCGGTGCCGTTGTTTTTGTGCGGGGAAAAAAACCGTCAGAATCGGTGATTGAGATGGCAAACGCCAATTCAATCCCCATATTGTTGACCCGTGAATCCATGTTTGTTTCCTGTGGCCGGTTGTATATGGAGGGCTTGAGGGGAATGGATGGTTCATGGTAAACGCGATTGTTTGGAGGATGATTTGAAAAGTACATCTGAAAATACCAGGTGTCATTTCTGTTATCCTTTTGTATACTTCAGATTATGGAGAATAAAATGCCAAAGTTGACCATCGATGACTTAAAACGCATCAAACAAGAAAAGTCTCAAATATTTGCCCTGAGAATGGGAGAAATCCCTTTTGAAAAAACACGACATGTTTTGCTGTGTAGCGGTACCGGCTGTCATGCTACCGGAAGTCTTTCTGTTATGGATAGCCTGCAGCAAGAAATCAATCAACAGGGCCTTTCCGAAAATGTGATCATTGTAGAAACCGGATGTAATGGTTTCTGTGCACTCGGGCCCATTATGGTGGTTCAGCCGGATGGTATCTTTTATCAAAAGGTTAAGCCTGAAGATGCTAAAGAACTGGTGGAAAGTCACTTTAAAGGCAATAAACCTGTTGAACGATTGATGTATTCAGAGCCACTGGCAAAGAAAAAAGTGATACCAAAACTGAGCGATATACCCTTTTTCTCAAATCAGTTGACACGTGTACTTAGGAATAAAGGTCTGATCAATCCCGAATCCATTGATGAATACATTGCCCGCGATGGCTATTTTGCTGCTGCCAAAGCATTACAAGAAATGACATCCGAGACAATCATTGAGGAAGTTCTGGCATCCGGTATTCGTGGACGCGGTGGGGCTGGATTCCCTACAGGATTGAAATGGCGATTTGCCTTTCAGAGCAAAAACGATGTCAAATATGTCCTTTGCAACGCTGATGAGGGCGATCCGGGCGCATTTATGGATCGAAGTATTCTTGAGGCCGATCCTCATTCAGTGATTGAGGGCATGGTCATTGCCGCTAAAGCAATCAATGCTCATGAAGGATTTATCTATTGTCGAACCGAATATCCACTGGCTATCCGGCGCCTTCAACTGGCCATTGATACTGCTAAAGAATATGGATTTGTCGGGGAAAATATTTTTGACACAGGGTTTGATCTTAATATTGAAATTTGTCAGGGAGCAGGGGCTTTTGTCTGTGGCGAAGAAACTGCTCTGATGGCATCGGTTGAGGGAAAACGCGGTATGCCGCGTCCAAGACCGCCTTTTCCTGCGCATCAAGGCCTGTGGAAAAAGCCCAGTATTCTCAACAATGTGGAAACGCTGGCCAGTATTCCTCAGATTATATTAAACGGTAGTAAATGGTATTCATCTGTTGGAACAGGTTCAAGCAAAGGCACGAAAGTTTTTGCCCTTTCCGGGGATGTCAACAATATTGGTTTGGTTGAAGTGCCAATGGGTGCGTCCCTCAGAGATATTATCTTTAAAATTGGTGGTGGGATACCCAATAAACGAAAATTCAAAGCAGTTCAACTCGGTGGGCCATCGGGCGGCTGTGTGCCAGAACAATATCTGGATACCTCGGTCGATTTCGAAGAAATTGTCAAAGTGGGGGCCATTATGGGATCTGGCGGGGTCATTATTATGGATGATCAAACCTGCATGGTTGATATGGCCCGTTTTTTCATGGATTTTATTCAAGAAGAATCCTGCGGTAAATGTACCCCATGCCGCGAAGGTACGCGACGATTACTTGAAATTTTAGAAAAAATTTGTGAAGGAAATGGCGAGCCTGAAGATCTTGCAACACTTGAAGAGTTATCCTATGTCATCAAAGATTCAGCACTTTGTGGACTGGGTCAGACTGCTCCCAATCCAGTATTATCAACATTGCGATATTTCCGTCATGAATATGAAGCCCATATTAATGAAAAACACTGCCCGGCTAAACGATGTCCTGCATTGCTGAAATTTGAGGTCGATCCGGAACGATGCAAAATGTGTGGGGTATGTTTCAAAGCATGCCCTACCAATGCAATCATCTGGAAAAAGAAAGAAGTGGCAGTAATCGATAAGGAAAAATGTGTCAAATGTTTGACCTGCTTTAGCAAGTGTAAATTTGATGCGATTGATTAAGGAGTAAAATCATGATTCAAGCCGTTTTTATGTTGGGTGGTTTGGGCCTTATTATTGGCATTGTTTTGGCTGCGGCCTCCCGAATTTTTTATGTTTACGTTGATCCAAAAGTTGAAGCTGTAGATGAGGCCCTTCCAGGTGCAAACTGTGGTGGATGCGGACTTCCGGGATGCTCTGCCAATGCTGAAGCCATTGTGGCCGGTAAAGCTGCTCCCAATTCATGTGTTGCCGGTGGTGAGGATCTGGCAGCATCCATTGCAGCAATTTTAGGGGTTTCTCTCGAAGCAAAAGAACCGGATATTGCAAAACCCGGATGTTATTATAGTGTCGAAAAAGCGGAAACGCTTTTTAATTATGATGGCATTCAGGATTGTCGTGCTGCTCATCTGATGTCTGGCGGGATGAAACTTTGTGATATCGGTTGCCTGGGACTTGGAACCTGTGTTCGGGCCTGTCCATTTGATGCCTTGATAATGGGCAAAGATGGATTACCAGTGGTGGATCAGGACAAATGTACGGGATGTGGTACCTGTGAACGTGTTTGTCCTAAACACATTATCAAGTTATCATCGGTTACCCGCAGAATTCTTCGTGAATATACCGTGGATGATTGTACGACGCCCTGTCAAAGGGCCTGCCCGGCTGGGATCAACATTCGGGAATATATTCACCAAATCGCCATTGGCAATTGTTTTGAAGCCGTTCAAGTCATCAAAGAACGTAACCCGTTTCCATCAACCGTTGGTCGTATCTGTCCCCATCCCTGCGAAACAGACTGTAGAAGAAATCTTCAGGATACATCCGTAGCGATTAATGGACTGAAACGATTTGCAGCGGATTTTGAGCAGACCAGCGGAAAACGCATTCAACCCTTTAAAGCACCTGCAACCAACCGAACCATTGCTGTCATCGGTGGCGGAATTTCTGGTCTTTCCAGTGCATTCTTTTTAGCACGTTTGGGACATTCTCCCACCATATACGAGGCCACCACTCAACTGGGCGGCATCCTGAGAAAAGCCATTGCAAAGGAACGGTTACCTCTGGATATTCTGGACTGGGATATTGATGGCATCTTAGAAATGGGCGTTAAAGCAGAATATGAGCAAGTCTGTGGAAAAGATTTTACCATCCCATCATTACTTGACCAAGGATATGCTGCTGTCTGCCTGACAACAGGTGGATGGGACAGCCGTCTGGCACGAAATGCCGACCAGTCCATTGAACAACAGGTACCAGGGATGTTTTTACTGATAGATGCCTTAAAAGTAAACGTTGAAGGTACAGTTCCTGTTTCCGGGCATTGTGTCATCATGGCCAGTGGAAATATGGCTGTTAAAGCTTCAGAAATATTGTTGAACAAAGGTGCAAAGCGAATTACGATAATGATGCAGCAGAATATAGCTTCCAGCGGAATCAACAAAGACCAACTGGCTCAAGCGAAAGATAAAGGTATTCATATTATTTTTCAAGCAGCAGTCCAGCGATTCCGAGGTGAAGGAAATACGCTAAAACAAATTGACTATCTAAATATGGATACTGGCGCAACAGAAACCTTAGATGCCAACACCTTGTTTGTTTCCTATGGGCGATTTCCCGAGCTGATTTTTACATCTGTAATTTCAGAAAATGATGAGAAAACCGGTGAATGGGAAGCTATTGCACCCTACAAAAAACCAGCACAGTTCAATGAGAAAGGTCTGTTTTCGGAAAATGATGAAAAAACAGATTACAATGCAGCTATCCGTGCTATTGCTGGTGGAAGACGTACCGCAGCATCGGTTCATCATGTTATCTATGGAAATAAGATTGCCCTTGAAGAAGATGTATTGAAACCAGAAAGTGATATTCAGGATGTCTCGCAACTGACGCAGGTCGATAAAAAACCTCGACAAATTATGCCTATCAGAACGCCTCAGGAACTGGCTGTTAAAAATGAATTGGAACAAGGATTTACTCCAGAAATGGCAAAACACGAAGCAGATCGCTGCTTACAGTGTGGATTGGTTTGTTATGAACGGGATCTTGCATTGGAATTACCCAAAGCGGCTTGATTATTTTTTTCGTTAAAATGTTAAGATTGATGTTGGGATGCGAACCTTTTTCATCCCAACATTTTTCTTCTCATTTTTTTATTTCGAGAATTCTATAGAGAAATTACGTCTCTATCGTTTTGACAACCTCATTAAAAAATCTAAACGCTCTACCAAGGTCTTCGATTAAAACATCAATTTTTTCATTTGATTCTTTCTTGGCCTCCTGTTCAATTTTTACGGAAATATCTTTAATTTGGCAAGCTTCGATCAATGATGCAGAACCTTTTATTGAATGGGCAAGCATTCCTAACGTTGAAAAATCCTTCTTATGCCACGCTTCTCTAACTTTTTTGAATCGTTTTGTAAAATCTTCTGTAAACGACAGGATCAGATCCTCGCATAATTGTTCATCGTTATCCAGACGATCAAGCAGTTCGTTTCGATTATAAATTTCACCTTTTTCAGTCCTGTCATCCAATGTCAAATGAGTTGAAAGAGAATCGCCTTTTTTTTCAATGACAGAAATATATTGACGGATAATGTCCTGAAGCTCTTTTGAATTGAAAGGTTTGGGTAAATAATCATTCATTCCACTGACGATACATTTTTCACGATCAGATTTCATAACATTGGCGGTTAAGGCAATAATGACAGGATCATGTTTTTTAATAGGTGTTTCTGGATTTCGAATGGCTTGTGTTGTTTCGTAACCATTCATTATGGGCATTTGAATATCCATAAAAATAATGTCATAGGCTTTTTTCTCTAAAGCTTTTATGGCTTCACGCCCATTGGTGGCCGTATCTGCATGAAATCCAAATTTATTCAGCATTCCAATAATAACCTTTTGATTCACAATATGATCTTCGACAACCAAAAATTGAATGTTTCGTTTTTTGTTTTCAAGCAGCGTATGCCGGGTAATGATCGATTTTTTTTCAGAGCTGTTTTGCTTTGTTTTGCTAAATACTTCCTGGACACATTCAATTAAAATATTTTGTTTGACGGGTTTGTTCAAATAAGCATCAAATCCGATGTCTTTCATTCTTGCGCTATCACCCCGAAGTCCGGCAGATGTTATCAGGATCATTTTCGTCTGACTGAGTTCCTGGGTACTTTTGATCTTTTTCCCAAGGGTTTCACCATCCATAATTGGCATTTGCATATCAATAATGGCCAAATAATAGGGTTTATTGTCCTGTATCCCTTGCATGAGCATATCATAGGCCATTCTTCCTTCATAGGCTTCATCCATCTGAAATCCCATACTTTTAAGCTGTAATCGAATGACAAGCCGGTTGGTATGATTGTCATCCACAATCAATACGCGACAATGATCAGCGATTATTTTTTTTGGGGAAGGCTTGATTTCTGTCATCTCTTGTTTTTTTAAAACAATGGTAAACCAGAACGTTGACCCTTTGCTGGTTTCACTTGTTACACCGATTTTTCCGTTCATCATTTCAACCAGTCGTCTGGAGATGATCAGACCCAATCCAGTACCGCCATATTTTCGGGTCATGGAGCTATCAACCTGGGAAAAAGATTGAAATAATCGGTCCATTCGGTCTTTGGGAATACCGATACCTGTATCTGAAATTTCAAACTTTAATCGAACAAAAGATGGCATGTCTTTTTCAAGGGTCACCTGAATGATGACTTCACCATAATCTGTAAATTTAATTGCATTTCCTGTAAGATTGGTCAAGATTTGACGTAATCGACCGGGATCTCCGATTAACAGGGAAGGCACATCCGGATGTATGAGACAATTAATTTCAAGGCCTTTCATAAAGGCACGATGACTGACAATGGCAGTGGTATCTTCGACAGTAACGCGCAAATCAAAATTAATATCTTCCAGATCCAGCTTTCTGGCTTCAATTTTGGAAAAATCCAAAATATCATTAATCACCGATAAAAGAGCATCACCGGATGTTTTAATCATTTCAACATATTCGCGAGCATCTCTTGTAATATCAAGATCCATCAATAATTCTGTCATTCCCACAATGCCATTAATGGGCGTTCGAATTTCATGGCTCATGTTGGCCAGAAATTCACTTTTGGCCTCATTGGCTTCTTCTGCTTTTTTTGCCATATGATTGGCAAATTTTAAAGCATCTTCAAGTTCCTGATTGACCGATTTAAGCTCCATGCGCGAGTTCTCATTCTCCTGCTCGATTTGAAAACGAATAATTGCACTGCCAATAACAGATGCTATGCTTTGAAGCACAGTCACTTCAGAATTCATCCAATGGTGAGCAACATGCATACGATCCAGACCAATAATACCCCACACCTCTCCCTTAATCAAAATAGGGACCATCAACAATGAAATAATCTTTTTTGATTTTAAATAAAACTGTTCATCAGGTTTAAAATCATCGAACTGGCCATATACTGCATTTCCATTGGCGAATATCTCTATCCAGCGGCTCAGCTTCTGAAATGAAACCTCTGGATTGATGGCAATAACGCGAGAAACATTTTGACCGCGTGACCATGATGCATAGAGCTTAAATTCATGAGATTCACGATTAGCTATTTTATAAATGTAGGCACGATCAACACTTGCAGAAGTTCCGATGGCAGCAATAGACTGATCTAAAGCCATTTTGACATCACTTGCTTCGAGTAAAATTTTGGAAATCCGATGAGCTCCAGATAACAGACGATCCCTTTTTTTTAATATTACCTCAGATTTCTTCAATTCGTTGATGATGGCTTCATTCTCAAGGGTTGCCAGTTCAAGAGATTTTTTGCCTTTATGCAAATCAACAAAGACACTAACTTTACTACGAATAATATCCGCATTGAGCGGTTTGAACATATAATCAACAGCACCTGTAATATAACCTTTAAAAACATGTTCTTCATCTTTATTAATGGCAGTAACAAAGATAATCGGTATCAGTCGTGTCCGTTCCAAACTGCGCATCAATTCCGCCACCTCAAAACCATTCATTTCAGGCATTTGAACATCCAGTAAAACCAGCGCAAAATCATACTCAAGCATCAGACTTAATGCCTGGTTCCCAGAGGTTGCCTTAACGATATTGACCGGTAAATCTTCTAAAAGACTTTCAAGCGATAACAAGTTTTCTGCGCGGTCATCGACAATCAAAATATCCACTGCCTGAATATCAGGAAGGGGGTGTTTCTTCATTCTTTTCCTCATGTAATTATTTAAATATGTTACAGACTTTATTTATATTTTCAATCTTTATTATATTTAAAGATAAAACCCGGATATGTCAAACTTGAAATGATGTAAGTCTTTTATTTCTTGAAAATTTTGATAATAAAACTTGACATAAATGATGAAATTGAGATTATGTAATTATAATATATGGTTTATTAAGGTGCATCCTCCAAAAACAGATTAATTTTACTGTAAAAATAGATACACAATGAATGTTTTCTTGTATGATCTTTTTCAATTTTATAAGGCACATAAACTTCAACTGAAAGGAAACAAGGATGCTAAATATCACCGCTTCTAGAAAATGGTTTACACATCATGTTGCTGACAGTCGATCAAACAGTCAAATACCAGCCATTTATATTGATTGGTATGAAAAACATACTTTAAATGTTTGCGAACATATCGTCAATATTTGTGAGTCCCTATCTTTGACACATTCTGAAAAAAATATTGCTGAAACGATTGCATTATTTCATGATCTGGCCAGTTTTGAACAACTGTGGGAATACCGTCATAAACAATTAGCCCGTTATCCTTCAGTATCACTAAAGCGCGCAGATACCGAACAACTTTTTTCAAGCTGCACTGAACGTGAACATGAAATTATAAAAAAAGCTATCGCATTTCATAACCTTAAGACATTACCCATATTAGATGATACAGAAATTTTGTTTTATACCCGATTGATCAGAGATGCCGATAAATTAGATCTGTGGAGACAAATGGCAGAGTATTGTAAACAAAAAAATGATTCGATCTATCAGCTTATTTGGCCTCAATTAGCAAATACATCGGAAATGTCAGATATCATATTAAAAACAATTAATGAAAACGCAACCGTTCTTTTTACAAATGTCAAAACACTGAATGATTTCAAACTACTCCAAATCAGCTGGATATTTGATCTTAATTTTACGGAATCTTTCAGACAACTCAAGAAAAACAGCTTTATTGAAACCATATTGTCAGATTTGTCTCAAAAAAAAGATGTAAAGAGTATTTATGAAACGCTTGAGGCTTATATCGATGATAATGCAGCAATGCCTGTTCGAAATGATTTTGACAGTCCCTGGAAAGAAATTATAGAAAAATATTTTGAATCATTTATGCAATTTTTTTATCCTGAAATAGCCAGTGATATAGATTGGGAAAAAGGATATGAATCATTGGATAAAGAATTAATGCAAATAACCCGAGAAGCGCGTGTTGGGGGACGACTGGCCGATAAGTTAATGAAGGTGAGAAAAAAATCCGGAGAAGATACCTGGGTGTTAGTGCATGCAGAAATCCAAGGACAAAAAGAAAATGCATTTGGCCATAGATCCTTTGTTTACAATTATAGAGCCTTTGAGTTATATAAAAAGCCAGTGGTCAGTCTGGCAATCCTTGCAGATGACA
>PEAL01000164.1 GCA_002753725.1 Deltaproteobacteria bacterium | reverse complement strand
TGTCCGACTTTTTGGGAATGCGCCCGAATGAATATCGAAATTCCGGGGACACGGTCCTTGTGGAGAAAATGATGTCAAGGAATGATGAAATCTGGCCGATAAAATTTTTTTAGCACACAAAAAAGTGACAAGAAATTGTTATTTTTTTTAAAGAGTTTTTCATAGTTATTTTTTAATTAATTTAATATATTAAACAAGTTATGCCAACACGCAGCTTTATCATACCTGTTCTTGATTTTTCACCCCATAGTCCATTCAACATTCAAACGTTGTTAGAGGATCTGGGAAATATTCCCGGCGAAGTTATCTGTGTTTTCAATAGTATTGAGGTCTTTGACAAAATTCATCACCATCCACGAATTGATAAATATTGCTTAAACAGTCACAATGCAGGTGTCAGCCGATCCTGGAATATTGGAGTAAATCTTGCTGAAGGCAGATCAGCATTTTTTTTAAATGCTGATCTGCATGTGACAGCCAAAGCAGTAGATACATTAGAGGCTTATCTGTTTGCTTTGGATAAAACACTCATTGTTTCTCCAGAAGGAAAACGAATCGATTATGAACGGTTTAAACGGCAATTGAACACTGAATTTGATTTCCCGAATGAGTTGATCCTTGAACAATTTAACGCCAGTAATATACAAACACCTGTTAAAGTGCATGATTTTATGGGCGCTTTTTTTGCTGTCCATATGGAACGTTTTTTATACCATCAGATGTCTTTTGATGTTCAGTTCAGTCCGTGTTTTCTGGAAGAATGGAATATGGGATTGCAGGCATTGGAAAAAGGCTTGTATTGTTATACGGTTCCAACAGAAGGATATGCGCATCAAATGGGGATATCTCTTGCTGATGGTTCCAAAACAGTGAACTATTTTGGAACCATCATGAGAAGGGATGATATTTTACTGAATAACGCCAGAGCGTTTGCAAAAAAATGGTTGAGGTGATGTGATATGTCTACAGGTAATGAAAAAAAAATATTGTCAGAAATGATGGGCCAGGCGTTTATTTATCAACAAAAGGATCAACATGAATCGGCAATTCATATTTTAAGCGAAATGATTGAAATTGAGCCCAATAACTCAGATGCTCACCACTATTTGGGTGTATCGTATCTGCACCAAAAAAAATTTCAGAAAGCAGTTTTTGAGATGGAATATGCGGTTCAATTATCACCTGAGCTGGATTATTATTACTCTAATCTTGGTATGGCTTACTGGAAAAATGGACAAAGAGAAAAAGCAATAAATTGTTTTAAACAAGGCCTGAAATTAAAAGCTGATCATCAATATATTCAAATTAATTTATCTCAGGTTCTTATGGATGCAGGAAGACTGGAAGAGTCCTTGATAGAATGTTACAAATTTTTGGAAAAATATCCAGATAATTATACTGTATTTTTTCTGTTGATTCTCATTGAACATCGCTTATGTAAAAAAGATATTATTACGTCTACAGTAAAGAGCCATGTAAGAAAAAAAAATATTTCTCTTGAGAAGTGGCTGGCAAGTATATCGGAGGGTGATGATATATTTTTGTTCACAAAAGGAGTGCTGTATATTTTATTTGAAAAATATGAGCAAGGAATTCATTTTATTAAAAAGTCTGAAAGCATTGTTCCCGGCTCAGGGTGGATTTTTACCTATAAAACAATTTTTCAAATCAACCATCATTATGGTTCAATAGCGAACTCAAATATATGTAAAAAACCTCAAGTCCTTCATCATTCCGATTATCAAGGCGTTATTTCTATGAATGATCTGGGGATTAGAGGCCGCCTTGGACACCAAATCCAGTATTATTTGGGCTTGAAAAAATATGCAAGAAAGCACAATTATTGTCTTGAAGTATCAGATTGGCTGGGCCGTTATTTATTTGAAGGTTGCGATGACCCTTTTGTCTCAGATATTTATGATACGATAGACTCAACCGATCCTGCTTTTATCCGTTCAACAGAAGACAATTGCTCTCCTCCCAAAAAAAAATTTAATCTAAGGGGAAGCTGTTTTCATATGCCAACAACATCAGAAGAAAAACAACATATTCAGCAATTATTAAAACTGCGTCCCTTTTGGCGCAAAAAGTTAGAACCGTGTATTACCCGTTTGAAAAAACATCACAAAACATTGCTGACAATTCATGTTCGAAGGGGCGATTTCATTAAAGATGGGCGTTATGTGCCGTCGAATCAAGTATATTTAAAATGGTTGGAAAAAATTTGGCCAGATTTGGATCAGCCCGTGTTATATCTTTCCAGCGATGAAGCTGAAAAAATTCAAGCGGACTATTGGAAATTTAATCCTTTTATTGGTAGGGATTTTGGGAAAATTTTTTGTTTTGATGATTTTTTAACTGATTTTTATGTCCTATCACACAGTGATATTGTTGTTGTTGCACAAAGTAGCTTTTCGAGAATTGCTGCAATGTGTAATGAGAAATGTTCTCAGTTCTATCGGGTTAATCCTGAAACTCAGAAAATTGAAACTGTGAACCATTAAGAAAGATATGGAGAATAGTTGATGCCTCAACAAGAGCAAATGTCAGATGTATTAGAACAGGCTTTTCTGTTGCAGCAAAAGAATCAACATGAAGAAGCTATTCGACTATTTCAGCAAATAATTGAATACGACCCAGAACACTCAGATGCCCATCATTATATTGGGCTTTCATATATGGAACAAAATAACTTAAGCAAAGCGATTGCAGAAATGGAATATTCCATTCAATTAATACCTGATCTGGAGGACTATTATTGTAATCTGGGCGTGACATACTGGAAGAATCATCAGAAGGAAAAAGCCGTAGCCTGTTTAAAAAAAGGGCTGACATTAAATCCTGATAATAAATATATCAATATTAATTTAGCTCAATATTTGTTGAATTTAGGAAAATTTGAAGAATCATTATCAGAATGTCATAAAATATTGGAAAAATATCCTTATGATTATACAGTCTTTTTTATTCTCATCATCCTTGAGCACTGTCTATGCCAAAAAAATCTTGTCGCGTCATCGCTTAACAGGCTCGTAAATAATACGAGTATCAATATAGATCAATGGTTAAAAGAGATACCGGAAAATGATAGCAAATATTTGTTTGTAAAGGGAGTACTTTTTGTCACCTTTGGTAAAAACAATCAGGGATACCGTTATTTAAAAAAGGCTGAACAACAAGATCCTGGCGCAGGGTGGATTTTTACATATAAAACGATTCTTCAAATCAAACATTATTATGGGCCCATACTATTTTCGGATACCAGTCCAGAACATGGCACTCGCCCTGAATCTGATTATTCTGGAACAATCACCATGAGCGATCTTGGTATTTATGGACGATTAGGGCATCAAATCCAGTATTACTTAGGCCTAAAACTCTATGCAAGGAGGCACAAATTATATATAGAAACTTCTGATTGGGCTGGGAGGTATTTTTTTGACGGTTGCAATGATCCGTACATTTCTCAAATATATAAATCTATTGATTCTAAAGATCCTTCATTAATTCAATCCTTTAACGGCAATTGCCCGCCTCCCAGAAAAAAATTTAATCTTAGAGATGGATTTTATGTGCAGCCCAGAACATTGGAGGAAAAAAAATTTATACAACAAATTCTAAAGCCACGACGATATTGGAAAGAAAAGTTGGAAAAAAGTATTCTTCTGTTAAAAAAAAATAAAAAAACGCTTTTATCTATCCATATCCGAAGGGGCGATTTCCTTAAAGGAGGGTATTACGTACCTCCCAACCAACTCTATTTGGAATGGTTGGAACAAATTTGGCCCCATTTGCCTCAACCTGTTTTGTATATTGCCAGCGATGAAATAGAATCTGTAAAAGCAGATTTTTATAAATTTTCACCTTTTATCAGTGAAAATTTGGACAATCAATTTTATTTTGATGATTTTTTTACGGATTTTTACGTCCTGTCACAAAGTGATATTGTCGTTCTTGGTCAAAGTAGCTTTTCGAGAATTGCTGCAATGTGTAATGAAAAATGTTCTCAATTTTATTATACGAACCCTGAAACCCAAACAATTGAACCTTTCAAGCTTTGGCCGTTCATCGACTCAGACAATTAAATGCGGTGTTTTTTATGCCAGATTTATTTAACCCAAAATCTTGTAAAATTCCAAAGGAAACAATTGAGTTTTTGTTTCAAAAAGGATTATTTTATAAAAGCACCCATCAATACACAGATGCGGTATCTTGTTTTCAAGAAATGCTCCTTATACAAGCGGATCATATTGATGCAATTAATAATCTTGGGGCAACGTTTAAAGAGATGGGACAAAAACAAGATGCTCAGGCCTGTTTTTTTAAGGCATTAAATCTTCAGCCGAATTATCCCCCTGCCCATGCAAATCTGGCTCTCCTTTTTCTGGATAAAAAAAAGTATCAACTGGCATTTGATCATGCTCAAAGAGCTTATAATAACTTTCAGAGTAATGCTGTATTTCTATTTCATTATGGGCTCATTCTGGAAAAACTGAATCATCTTCCTGATGCTGCAATACAATATGAAAAAGCCGTTCTCATTGATCCGAACTATTTTGCTCCTGCCAATAATTTATCGATCATTAAAATTTTAATGGGTGACCTCATTGATGCGGAAAACCTTTTACTGGACTGTATCAAACGATTTCCAGAAAGATATAAACCGCTAATAAATCTTGGGTTATGCTATGAAGAACAGGGAGAAATCCAAAAAGCCATTGATTATTATGAAAAAGCTGCTTTCATGGAAAACACAGACACTCTGACACGTAGTAATTTTCTTTTCAGCCTGCATTATCATCCAGAATGTAATGCTAACCTTTTATATAAATATCATTTGAAATGGTGTGTCTATCCAAATTTGAACAAATATAAACAGACAAAAAACAATTTTGATCAAGATCAAAACCCAATTAATATCGGCTATCTATCTCCAGATTTTCGTACACATCCAGTTGCCTCTTTTTTGCATCCAATTTTATTGAATCATGATAAACGTCAGTTTCAAATTATTTGTTATGCGCATATCAACAGTGCAGATGCCATGACTGAAAAGATAAAAAGCCTTTCCACAAAATGGGTCGATATTTCTTCAATGAGTGACGACGCCGTATGCCAAAAAATTCAAAAAGATCGAATACATATTCTGGTTGATTTAGCCGGACATAGTAAAAATAACAGACTGGGTATTTTTGCAATGAAACCTGCACCCATTCAAGTCTCTTACCTGGGATATCCTGGAACAACGGGGTTGGATCAGATCGATTATCGCATTACAGACCAGTGGGCAGACCCAAAGGAATTCGAACCATTTTATACAGAAACACTCGCCCGAATGCCACAATGTTTTTTATGCTATCATCCTGAATATCAAACGCCGGAGGTATCCTGCTTACCTGCTTTGAACAATGGATTTATTACTTTGGGTTCTTTTACCCGCATGTCAAAAGTGAATCCCTATCTTCTTGAAATTTGGGCAAAGATGTTGACATGCCTGCCCAATTCACGGTTAATATTGAAAGCTCAGGCCTTCCATGACCCTTTGATTTCAAAAAGAATACTGACTTTTTTTGAAAAAAAAGGTATCGATACCCATCGATTGACAGTATTGGAACGAACACCCTCACGCCTGGAGCATCTTAAACTCTACCATCAAATAGATATTGCGCTGGATACGTTTCCTTATCATGGAACCACAACAACCTGTCAGGCCTTGTGGATGGGCGTTCCGGTTATTACCCTTCAAGGACAGGCACATGTTTCTCGAGTGAGTGTGAGTATTTTAAACACATTAGGATTGAACGATTGTATTGCGCAAACATCTGAAGAATACATAGAGAAAGTTATCTGCCTATCTGAAAATATTCATTTTCTCACTCAATTAAGACAAAATTTGCGCGCTATTGTTCAGCAGTCACCGCTACATCAATCTGAAAAATTTATTACAGACCTGGAGCAACTGTATCGATGGATGTGGCATCAGTATAATCATTGAACAAGAAAGATGAAAAATGTTATCAAAGAATCAAACAAATGATTTTTTTCAAAAAGGTCTTGCTGCCCACCAAAAAGGTGATTGGGTACTTGCAGAATCGTATTATAAAAAAATTATTCAAATCGATCCTAAGCATTCCGATGCACTTCATTTGATGGGAGTTATCAGCAGTGGTCAAGGTCACAACAAAAAAGCGGTTGAATATATCAAAAAAGCCATTCAGATATCTCCAAACAGAATTTATTTTAACAGTTTAGGCGTTATTTATCTTCGCCAGGGACACATTAAGGATGCTCTTTTGAATTTAAACAAAGCGTTAGAATATGATAATGCATATGCAGAAGCCTACAACAATCTTGGCCAGGCGCAATTAACAATCGGCGATGTCTTTGACGCTATGACCAATTTTCAAAAAGTATTGGCACTCAACAGCAATGTTCCTCAACTTGTCAGTAATTATTTGATGTGCCTTAATTATGTTCCTATTGTATCTGCCAGGGACATGTATTGTGCTCATTTCAAATACAACACGCTGTTTAAATCCTGCAAGACGTTTAAAAATCGAATTCAGGAAACGTGCAACAAAAAATTCTTACGGATTGGTTATGTATCATCAGATTTTTGTCAAAATTCTATTGCTTATTTTATCGAACCTGTTTTGAAAAATCATAATCTTCATGCATTTGATATTTATTGTTATTCAGATGTGAATCAACCGGATGCGATCACTCAAAGGCTTAAAAATTATGCATCAGAATGGGTAGATACCGTTCAAATGACAAATGATCAAATGGCTGAAAAAATTTTTTATGACAGGGTTGATATTTTAGTGGATTTGTCTGGCCATTTCTCAGGAAACAGATTACCTGTTTTTGCTCAGCAACCCGCAAAGGTTCAGATAACCTATTTGGGATACCCAAACACAACGGGCCTGTCAACCATTCAATATCGTTTAACAGATGATATCTCAGATCCTGAGTCACATGATCCCTTCTATTCAGAGCAATTAATTCGAATGCCTGAAGGCTTTTTATGCTATCTTCCCCAGGAAAAAAGTCCAGAAGTATCAAGGCTTCCTGCAGAAAAAAATGATTATGTCACATTGGGATCCTTTAATAATTTGGCTAAAGTGAATGAAATGGTCATAAGCGTATGGTCTGAAATTCTTTGTAATTTGCCAGAAGTCAAACTTCTTTTAAAGGCGCGCCCCTTATCCAGTGATGAAACACAGGAGTATATTATCAATAAATTTGTAGCTCATGGCGTTCACCCCGATCAAATCAAATGTATGGGATTTTTGGATAGTATAGAATCTCATTTAGAAATTTACCACCAGGTTGACTTAGCCCTGGATCCATTTCCATACAATGGAACAACAACGACCTGTGATGCCTTATGGATGGGCGTCCCTGTTATCACACGATGTGGTGAATATCATGCAGGACGTGTTGGAGCGAGCATTCTTTCACATATTGGCCTGAATGATTTTATCGCGAATTCAACTGAAAACTATATCGCTAAAACAATTCATGTGTGCAGAAATATCTCATTATTGAAAAATGTCAGAAAAAATCTCAGACACATGTTTCAGTCTTCACCACTGATGGATGCAAAGCGATTCACCCAAAAAATTGAACAAACATATCTTCAGTTATGGAAACAACAGGGAATAAGGTCGCAGTAAGGATCAATCTGATTATGTCAACACCATCTGAGCTTTTAAAACAAGCTCTGAATTTCCAAAATTCAGGCGATCTGATTGCTGCTGAAAAACTGTACAAAAAATTACTCTTACACGATTCAGATAATGCAGATGCTGCCAATTTATTGGGTTGTTTGCTTATGGATCGTGGAAATTTTCAAGAAGCTGAAAAACTGATCCAAAAAGCCATTGACCTTAAATCCGATATTTATTTTTTTTATTATCATCTCGGGTTACTCTATAGTAAACAAAGCTTGTGGAATAAAGCAATTGTTGCCTTTCGAAATGCTTTATCATACAATTCCGGACATGTTGATAGTTTGAATAACTTAGGTGTTGCACTCAATGGTGTTGGCGATGATGAATCAGCGATTTTTTCATTTGAACAGGCCTTAAAATATGATTCAACGCATAGTGCTGCTTATAACAATATTGCAGCCGTTTACCTGAAAAAAGGAAATCTTGAAAAAGCCCAACAATATTGCATGAAAGCAATAGACTATTCTCCAGAAAAACCTGAATATCATAAAAATATTGCCGGTATGTATCGAAAACACCATCAATTGGAACGTGCCGAGCATCACTTAAAACTGGCATTGACGGTTGCCCCTGATTATATTCAAGCCCTGAATGACTATGGTGTCATTTTGAAAGATCAGGGAAAGAATATGCTTGCTTATGAAACCTTTTGTCAGCTTGTTGAACAGCAAGAAAATTTTGTTGAGGCGCAAAGCAACCGCCTTTTTTTACTTCACTTTTTGCAAGAAAAAACGCCTGAATTTATTTTTGAAGAACATGTATCTTTTGGGAAAAAATTTTCCCATCATCAAATTAGGTCTAAAAGTATACACAAGCCCCAAAACAAGCGCATCCGGATAGGGTATGTATCTCCTGATTTTAGACATCATTCGGTATCTTTTTTTATAAAACCAATCCTTAAAAACCATAACCCTGAGAATTTTGAGATTTTCTGCTATGCCAATGTTTCCAAACCTGACCATATAACCTTATCTTTACAATCCTTTAATGTACATTGGCGAAATATTTATGAAGTATCAGATAACAATGTGTGTAAACAAATAGAAAAGGACCATATCGACATTTTGGTTGATCTTGCAGGACATTCTGCCAATAATCGATTAATGATTTTTGCTCATAAACCAGCCCCCATTCAAATGACATATTTGGGATATCCAAACACCACCGGCCTTCCGACAGTCGATTACAGAATAACCGATGCCATAACCGATCCTCAAGAAACCAATCATTTATATGTTGAGAAGCTAATATATCTTGAACCTTGCTTTTTATGTTATTCCCCCCCAGATGAAACGCCGATACATGATGCTCCTTTATCTAATCCTGTGATAACGTTTGGATCTTTCAATAGCATTGGAAAATTAAACGATGATGTTGTGGGTGTCTGGGCAACGATTCTGAAAACACTTCCTGAGTCACGACTGATCCTGAAATCTTCAGGGTTTACCGGCATAGATACGCAAAATTTTTGGCGGAAAAAATTTATGGAATGTGGTGTCAAGGATCAGCAATTAATTTTCTTAGGATATATTCCCAATGTTCAGGATCATCTGGCTGCCTATCAATCCATAGATATCGCTTTGGATACGTTCCCATACAATGGTACAACAACCACATTTGAAGCATTATGGATGGGAATTCCGGTAATCGCCTTGTCTGGGAAATCTCATGTCTCGCGTGTCGGATGCAGCATTTTAAACGCTCTTGGATTGAATGATTTGATTGCTCAATCAAGAGAAGATTATACCGCAAAAGCCATTTATTTGGCTTTGAATCCATCTCTTTTAAAGGCCTTAAGCAAACAATTGAGAACAATGTTAAAACAATCTGTATTGACTGATGGACACTCTTTTACTCGACAATTGGAACAGAAATTCCAAAAAATATTGAAAGAACAAAATTGAACAATTTCTCTCCAATTTATAAAGCGATTGAGCAATCGCCTTCAAATTCTGATTTATATCATCAACTGGGGCTGGCCTGTTATGAGCAAAAACTTTTTTCACAGGCTATAGAGGCCTGGGAAAAGGCAGTTTCGCTTGAACCCGGGTTTATGGATGCGAGGGCAAGCCTTGGGTTGTGCTATTCACATACGAAACAATATCATATTGCGAGAAAAATATTGACTCAGGGGGTACACTATCAAAAAAATCATATCCCTTGCTTGATAAATCTGGCCCTGGCATGGCAGATGGACGGCTATTTTAAAGAAGCCTCGGAATGGTATCAAAAAATCCTGGCGATAGATGCAGGACATCAGAAAGCATTGTTTGGGTATGGAAAATTATTATATCAAACAGGGAATTATCAACAGGCCATTCATCATCTTAAGCGATTGATTGAAATAAATCCAAACTTCTATCAAGCAATATATGAATTAGGGTGTGCTTACCAGGACAGTCATCTCAATATAGAAGCGATGAACTGCTTTCAATCCATTATCAAGCTAAAACCAGATTATGCGCCTGCTTACTATAATTTGGGAAAAATTTGTCAAATATCAGGCCATCTATCCCTGGCAGAAGATTTTTTTAAATTAGCAATTCAGGTAAAAAAGGATTTTGCAGAAGTCTATGCAAGCTTAGGAGTCCTCTATTTAGATAGGGCAGATATCCATACTGCGCAGTCCATGTTTTTGGAATCATTTCAGCAGAAACATGATGTAAACATATTCAGCGTATATCTGTATTTTTTAAATTTTATACCTGATATAGAAAAGAACCAGACATTGGCTTACCATCAAGAGTGGGGAACTAAACTTTCATCAAGCCATCCCATATGTTCGCATCGATATCATGATTTCGATCCAACTCGAGTCATAAAAATTGGATATGTCTCTCCTGATTTCCGTGAACACAGTGTCTTTTATTTTATATTCCCTCTACTGATAAAACATGATCGTAAACGGTTTAAAATTTATATTTACTCAAACGTGCAAAAAAAGGATCATCTGACAGACAAGATTCAAGCGCTTGGTCATAAATTTAGAGACATCAGAGGAATGAGTGCTTCTGCAGCAGCGAGATGTGTTCAAAAGGATGGGATCGATATCCTGGTAGATCTGGCGGGTCATACGCAAAATCATCGCCTGGACCTTTTTGCTTTCAAACCAGCGCCTCTGCAAGTGACTTATATTGGCTATCCCAATACAACAGGCCTTTGTCAGATGGATTATCGTATCACAGATACCATTGCCGATCCAATTAATGATTGTATTGAATATCCAGAAAAACTGATTCGGTTAGAACCACCCTTTCTCTGTTATAGCCCTCCTGAAGATCTTCCTGAAATCTCAAGATTGCCTTTTCTAAAAAATCAGTATATTACTTTTGGTTCATTCAATTATTTGGGAAAAATAAATACTCAGGTGATTCAAACATGGTCTGAGTTGATGAAAAAAATTCCTGATTCCCGATTGATTC
>PEAL01000163.1 GCA_002753725.1 Deltaproteobacteria bacterium | reverse complement strand
TTATGGCATCTTAAGTAATAATGCTTATAAAATCAGACAGCTTGCTGAAAAAGAAATTAAAGCGCATCAAAAAAAATTTAAAAAAAATACGGTCTAAAAAATTTTTTCAAGCTTGAAACATGTAAAAAATAAGGTCTTCATTGATCTTAACATCTAAACATAGAAAGAGAGGAATTATGAGTGACAAGAAAAGAATTCTGATCGTGGACGATGAGAGCGATATGGTGAAATACCTGACCGCTCTGTTCCAGGATAATGGTTATGAGACAATGAGCGCCTTTGATGGTGCAAAAGGTTTTGAAATGGCCAAAGCCGAAAAACCTGACCTGATAACACTGGATATTACCATGCCGGAACAATCGGGTGTCCGAACATATCGGATGTATAAAAATGATCCGGAAATCAAAACTATTCCAGTGGTTATTGTCACAGCTATTGGTGATAACATGCAAAGCTTTCTTAAAAAACTTGCCGGTTTTACAAAACCCGAAGGTTTCATGAGCAAGCCCATTGATCCGGATGCATTATTAAAAATTGTGTCCGGGTTGTTGCCCAATTAGATCTTTGATTAAAAAAGGAGAACAATTATGTCAATACTTATATATTTGTTAGGCTATATAGCTGTTATCGCTTTTCTTATATCGGTTATTCATCGAGTTGTGAGCTATATCAAGCAACCCATGCATGTGCGATGGGAACTATATCCTGTTGCCCATGAAGGTAAACGTGCTGCTCATGGTGGAAGTTATTTGGAAGATGTGGATTGGTGGAAAAAAAAACGTGAGAAATCATTGATTGGAGAACTTAAGGTTATGATTCCAGAAATTTTTTTCCTCAAAGCGGTGTGGGAACATAATCGTCCCTTATGGTTGTCCACATATGCCTTCCATCTGGGTCTGTACCTGATATGCGGTTTTTTGGGATTGCTGATGATCAATGTGTTTGCTCAAATTATAGGATGTACCGAAAATTGTCTCGTTCTCACGGTTTCACCACTCATGATTTTCATGGGGGGGGCAGGAATCGTTCTATGCCTTGTTGGTTCCATCATGCTTTTTCAAAAACGTCTGAATGAGCCTGAACTCAGAGAATATTCAGGGACTGATCACTATGTGAATTTAGGAATGTTCATTGTCAGCATGTCCATTTCTTTGATTACGTGGCTGTTTGTTGATCCCAAATTTATCATGGCCCGTGATTTTATTGTCAATATGATTCAATTCAATTTCACTCCCATTCCAAATAATCTGTTTGGTCTTCAAATGATTCTGGCTTTTATCTTGTTTGCATATATCCCCATGACTCACATGTCTCATTTTTTTATGAAATATTTTCTCTATCATGACATTCGATGGGGAGATGAGCCCAATGTTAACAATTTAAAAGTCCAGGCACATATCGGGTCTGTTTTGAACTATCCGGTATCATGGTCTGCATCCCATATCGCTGGACATGGAAAAACGACATGGGCTGAAGTGGCAACCTTTAACCCGGTTGCACAGCCAGAATCATAAAAAGGAGTATACGATGAATGCAAATAAAAAGCTAAGCATAAACGATGTAAGTAAAGACACTGAAAAGCTAACCAGTGTCAAACCGGAAGATCTGATGTCATTGCCATCATGGAACGTTAAAGAAGAAGACTGGAAACCGATATCCGAAGATCTGAAAGAAAAATATGTCTGCATTTTAGATGATACATTGATTTTACCGGTCCCAAAGCCCAAAACCATACAAGAAGAAGAAGCGCTTGTTAACCAATTTATTGAAGGCATGCGGAAATTGTTTACCAAAGAAAACAACTGGACATTTTTGCAGATTCTGGAAACAACAATGAACCATTGTGCCAGATGTAATACCTGTTCAGATGCTTGCCACTTGTTTGAAGCTTCCGGTAGAAATGAAATGTACCGCCCCATATACCGCAGCGAAATTTTCAGACGGATATACAAAACCTATGTAAAAAAAGAACCTTTTGCCAAATGGCGATATGGTGATCTCGAATTGAATTGGAGAACCGTGGCTCGGTTAGGAGAAATGGCCTATCGATGTAATATCTGTCGGCGATGTGCCCAAACCTGTCCCATTGGCGCGGATAACGCCCTGGTTGCCCGAGAAATTCGAAAAATATTCAGTCAGGAAATGGGCATCACTGTGCCGGAATTGCATGAAAAAGGGTCCATGTTGCAATTGGAAAAAGGGTCTTCAACCGCAATGACAAAACTTGTTGTCAAAGATAATGTGGAATTTATTGATGAAGACTTTAGCGAAGAAACCGGTTTTGAAATCGAAACGCCCTGGGATGTCGAAGGTGCTGACATTCTATTGATCCACAATGCGGGTGAAATTCTCGCATGGCCTGAAAATATTGCTGCCTTTTCAATTATATTTAAAGCAGCAGGACTGTCATGGACATTGTCCAGCGATCTGGCTGCTTATGACAGTATCAATTATGGCGTTTTTTATGATGATGTTCAGTTTGCCCGAACAGCCCTGCTTCAAGCTCAGGCTGCTAAAAAACTGGGTGTTAAAAAGATCGTCTTAGGCGAATGCGGTCATGCTCATAAAGCACTGACTGTTATTGCAGATCGTGTCCTCCCAGAAGAATTGAACGTGCCAAGAGAAAGTTGCTTTCCTTTGCTCAGGGATATTGTCATGTCCGGAAAGTTAAAGTTAGACCCCTCACGAAACAATTTCCCGGTTACGATTCATGACCCTTGCAACTTGACGCGCCTCATGGGAATTATTAAACCTCAACGGGATATTTTGAATAAAATATGTCCGCAATTTAGAGAAATGCACCCTCATGGCGCTCATAATTATTGCTGTGGTGGTGGAAGCGGATATGCCATTATGAGCAGAAATACCATCCCTGAATGGCGATTCAAAGTGGCTGGCAGAAAAAAACTGGAACAAATTTTAAATGCGTTTTCAGATTCTCGCGGACCTGAACAGAAAAAATATGTCTGTGCCCCATGTTCCAATTGTAAAGGGCAACTGAGAGATGTTTTTGAACATTATGAACTTCTTGAAAAAGAAAGTTTAATCTATAATGGTCTTGTTGAGCTGATTGTCAATGCAATGGTGGATGTGAATCCAGGTTATGTCAAATGGGAAGAAGAATAATTTTACCTGTAAATGAATAAGAACATATTATCAACGCTATTCGGGCCGTCATATCCATAAAATATGCCCTAAGACCCGTTGATAAGGCAATTCATAATAGGAGCGACCCCATGTTCGCTCCAAATCAGGAGGTGAATATGACAAAAATATCTGATAAACGTATTCTGGTTGTGGATGACGAACCTGATGTCCGCAACTTTTTGGCAGCCTGCATTTCTGATGCAGGATTTCAAGTCGATACAGCTGTGGATGGTGTCAATGCCCTTGAAAAAGTCCAGGAAAATCCACCCGATTTGATGACACTTGATATGGTGATGCCAAGAAAATCTGGTATCAGAGTAATGCGGGCCTTAAGAGAAAATGAAGAGTGGTCTAAAATTCCGGTAATTGTCATTACTGCCCATGCACGGGATGAATTTGGCAGCGACGACATTAAAGAATTTCAGGCTTTTGCAACCCGGCATCGCCCCAGAATTACTTTAGAAAAACCCATTACCCCACCCAAATTGATCAAGGCAATTTGCGATATACTTGAAGTTGAACCCGAATCGGTTGAGCCTCAGGAAAAAGGGGCTTTACCACCCGATCAAAATAATATTTTGAACATGTTAAATAATGCTGACCCTGAAACATTACAAAAAATTAAAAACATGTTGAAGAATCAATAATCAATGATGATTCATTTAAGTATTAACATATTTCGAAAAAACTGATAATAATTGAACACTGAGAGTCGAAAGTTGGCACAGTTTCTTAGAGAACTTACGACTCTCGAGTCAACATTGTTCGTATGAATCAGACAATCATTGAGCAGTTGTCTAAGGAATCAAAATTGAATGACGTTCCCATTCTTGGGGTATTAAATTTTGGTTCCTAAGGAATACTCGAAAAATAAGTTCCCGTTTTGGGTGGAGTCGTGTTTTCGAAATTAATATGGGGAACTTATTTTTCGAGCATTCCTAAACCAATTTGAACTATAAATGAGGATCGAAATATGTCAAAAAAAATTGTTATTATTGATGATGAGCCGGATATATGTACTTATCTCACGGCGGCATTGGAAGATTATGGCTTTAACAGTCAATCCGTTCATGATCATCAATCGTTTATGCCCACCATTGAATCTGTTCAGCCGGATTTAATCATTCTTGATATTATGATGCCAGGGCGATCCGGCATTTCCATGTATAAAGAATTGAAAAATCATAAAACATACCCGTCGGTTGCTGTCATTATGATGAGTGGTATGTCTGCGGAAAATGAATTTTCACCGGAAGGTGTTCGGAACCTTCTTCACGATGCATCTATTCCATTGCCTGAAGGTTTTTTGGAAAAACCGATTCAAATTCCGGAATTAATTCAAATGATCAATGATATTTTGAGCAAGGAATAATCATGAATATTTCCAGTCAACAATTGGATATCTGGATAAAGGATCAGCTATTTAATGCCATTCCGATGGGAATAGCTGTAATAGACAAAGATTACAATCTTGTCATGGCAAATGGTTCGTTTGAAAAGATGTTTGGCGCATGGAAAAACAGAAAGTGTTATTCTGTTTATAAAAGTCGCGATTCTGTTTGCCCGACATGCAAAGGGTCTATATCCTTTGAAGATGGTGTTCCTCGTGTCAGTCAAGAAGTTGGATTCAATAAAAATGGTCGAATGACACGGTATATCAAACATACCATTCCAGTTATCCAGGAAGATGGAAGTATTCCTTTTCTTGTTGAAATGACAACGGATATTACTGAAATTGAACAGGTTCGCCGAGAGCATCAACTGCTGTTCGATCAGGTCCCCTGTAGTATATCCATTATTGATAGAGACATGCGCATCGTCAAATGCAATAAAAGAATGCAGGAAATTTTTGGCAATCTTGAAGGTCAACTCTGCTACGAAGCCATGAATGATCGGCGGGATATCTGCGTGGCATGTCCAGCCAAAAAAACTTTTGAAGATGGAAAAATGCATTCCGGTCATTCCATTGTAACCAAAAAAGATGGAAAAACAGCTCATTTTCTGGTACGCGCTGTTCCGCTTAGCTTTGATGGTGAATATTTTGATCAGGTCATGGAAATGTCGGTCGATGTAACGCAAACATTAAAATTAGAGCAAGAACTTAAAATTGCCCACACGTTTATGGAGATCATGATTGATGCATCAATGGATGGTATCATTGCCGTGGATCAGGGCAGAAATGTCAGAATATTCAATAAAGCTGCCAGAACGATTTTTAATGTTCCAGAAAACCATCGAGTAACCAAAAGTGAGCTGAACAGCATGATCTCTGAAGAGTTTATCGAACAAGTTTCCAGTGAAATGACCCATGTGTCTTTACCTGAAACCACTGTTCAAACCCTTGATGGAAAGCCTCGGCCGGTGCGTCTTATTGGGACTAACTTACGTGTGGACAATAATTATATGGGAATTGCTTTTTCCATTCAGGATCTTCGCGAACTTAAGCAACTTGAAAAGGAAAAACTGGAATCTGAACGTCTGGCTGCCGTTGGACAAACGGTTGCAGGGCTTGCTCATGGGGTTAAAAATTTAATATCCGGTCTTGAAGGCGGAATGTACATGCTCAATAGTGGCATGAACAAAAGCAATATTGAACGTGTTCAAGAAGGGATGGAGATGCTGGTGCGTAATATTGGCAGGATATCCCTGTTTGTCAAAGAATTTTTAACCTTTTCAAAAGGACGAAAAATCAGGGTTAAAAAAAGTCAGCCAGAAATGGTTGCAGATGATGTTGTGGAATTATACGCAGAAAATGCAAAAAGAGTGGATATTGAATTGACCCACACCTGTGATAATGCTATTGCCTCCGCACCAATGGATTATGAGGGCATGCATGAATGTCTGACCAATCTTGTTGGAAATGCCATTGATGCCTGTCGATTCAGCGATAAATCCAGCGGATGTCACGTATGGGTGCGAACCTTTGAAAAAGACAAAGCTATTGTTTATGAAGTTGAAGATGATGGTTGTGGCATGGATTATGAAGTTAAAAAGAAAGTGTTTACAAATTTTTTCACAACCAAAGGATTGGGTGGAACCGGACTGGGGCTGCTGACCACGCAAAAAATTGTGCAGGAACATGGTGGCACAATCACTATGGAGTCTGAAGAAGGCAAGGGCACCATATTTCGCATCAGTCTGCCACGAAATCGATTACCCATCCTGATAGAGGACAATGAACAAGACGATAACACCCCATAATGATACAACCGATACTGACGCTACTCTCAGTCGCAAAAATCTGATATTATTCTTAGGGCAGGGTGATAATAATCTGGAACTGGTGGCAGAATGTCTCGCGTGCGAGACAAATAAAAATGTCATTGGTATCATGAGCGCAACAATCACCCCGCCCAAAAGAAACCCCATTACTGAAAAACTGATGAAGAACCTTGGTTATCGTCTTTCAAATTATCATCAATTAACTTCTCTTGATATCGAACCCCTCATGTTCGATCTGATTATCACCCTGGGAAATTTCGACCAAAGTTGTCGACCAACGTTTCCTGGTATGCCCCCGCACTTTCACTGGGATCTTCCAGATCCATCTCTCAATACGAGCAAAAAAGAAAAAATAGCCGCATTAAAACAAGCCATCGAACAATTAATGATTCGAATAAAAACCCTTTTTGATTCGGATTTGTTGTATGCGCTTTTTATCATCCGAAGGAATTTTGAGCTTATTCTTGATAATCTGATGGATGGTGTCATGGCACATACGACCCACCGCCGAATATTTTTTTTCAATCGTGCGGCAGAAATCATTACAGGCTATAAGAAAGAAGAGGTCATTGGAAAAGATTGTCATGAAGTTTTTCCGGTTCGGTTTTGTGGGGGGTCCTGTCTGTTTTGTGAGGGTGAAAAAAAATCCAAAAAACCTTTACTGACAACAAAAGAAGTTCATTTTATTCGTCGCGATGAAGAGGAAAGATTGCTAACAATGTCCGTGATGCCCCTGACCAACCAGATCAATCATCAAGTGGGCGCCCTGCTTTCATTTAAAGATGATACTGAACTGAGTCTCTTGAAACACCGCTTGAAACACCATCACAGTTTATGTGGACTTATTGGAAAAGATCCTAAAATATTGGAAATATTTGATGCTATCCGAGATGTCAGCGCAGTGAGTGTTCCGGTTTTAATCGAAGGTGAAAGCGGGACAGGTAAAGAATTGGTCGCCAATGCTATCCATGAACTTGGCCCCAGAAAAAATATGCCATTTGTCGCTGTCAACTGCGGGGCTCTTCCCGAAGATATTCTTGAAAGTGAGTTATTCGGGCATGTTAAAGGTGCATTTACCGGCGCGATCAGTGACCGAAAAGGTCGATTTGAACTTGCCAGTGGTGGCACCATTTTTCTCGATGAAGTTGGCGAACTGTCTTTACCCATGCAGGTCAAGCTATTGCGTGTGCTTCAAGAAAAAAAATTCGAGCGTGTGGGCGGAGAAAAATCCATCACTGTAGATATCCGAATTATCAGTGCGACCAATCAGAATTTAAGAACAATGATGGAAAAGAAAAATTTTCGTCGTGATCTTTTTTATCGTTTATGTGTTATCCCCATATCCATTCCGCCATTAAGGGATAGAAAACTGGATATTCCCATGCTTGTGGAGCATTTTCTCGAAGTGACCGCCAATGAGCTGGATCGTAAAATGCTGAGTCCCTCCAATGAGGCTTTAGATCTTTTGACATGTTATTCTTGGCCAGGAAATGTCCGCGAGTTGAGAAATGCCATTGAATATGCTTATGTTAAATGTCGATCAACCATCATCGATGTTAAATCTCTCCCACCAGAAATCACCCTTTTTGAAAAAAAGACCACCAAAAAACCAGGCCCCATAAAAAAAACCAAAGAAGCCATCATTCTCGCCCTGGAAAAAGCCGAAGGCAATAAAAAAAGAGCCGCTCAAATCCTGGAGGTTGGCAGGGCAACGCTATACCGATATTTGGATTATTATGGATTGAAATGAATCCTGAAAGGTGAAGCCTCTTACTCGTTATTAAAGATCGTCATACGTTTTAGAACGTAAAGCAATTGAAAGAATAAAATAGCCGACTGCTCCTGAAGCAAATGAGCCCAAAATAATGCCGAGTCTCTCATCGAAGAGTAGATTGACCCCCGTTTCTTCAAAGGCAAGCGAGCCAACAAATAAACTCATGGTAAATCCAATACCACAAAGGGCAGCCGTACCATATAAACTTAACCAATTCATTCCATTAGGCAAGTTGGCGATTTTTAATTTTATAAACACCCAACAAACACCAAAGATTCCAATTTGTTTTCCAAAGAATAAACCGAGGGCAATTCCAATAGGGACGCTATGGCAAATTTGCTCCACCCCAACGCCGCTAAAACTTATACCAGCATTAGAAAATGCAAAAACGGGAAGAATAAAAAAAGCAACGATAGGATGTAAATCATGCTCCATGCTTTTCAGAGGGGAAACACCCTGGTCACTCATTGATTGAATAGGAATAAACATCGCCAGGATAACACCGGCAAGCGTCGCATGGACACCAGATTTAAGTGTTGCCACCCACATTATAATACCCATTAAAATATAAGGGCTTTTAGAGGTAACGTTTCGTTTGTTAAGAAACGTCAATACAGGAATGCACAATGCCACAATGATCAATGCAATGAATGATATTTTCGAAGTATAAAATAACGCTATGACGATTATTGCACCAATATCATCGAAAATCGCAAGTGAGGTTAGAAAAATTTTTATTGTAATTGGAACACGTGATCCGAGTAAAGTTAAAACCCCCAATGCAAAAGCGATATCCGTTGCAGCCGGTATTGCCCAGCCTTTTATGGCTATTGTGTCATTAGCATTAAAGTAAAGATATATCATCGCTGGCATCAACATTCCACCGACGGCTCCAACACCGGGTAAGATAATATTTCGCTTGTCCGATAGCTCCCCCTCAATTAATTCTCTCTTTAACTCAAGCCCAACAAGAAAAAAGAAGACAGCCATGAGACCATCGTTAATCCAGAGCAATAAAGGTTTAGCTATCTCAATTACGCCTACACGGACTTCAACGGGCGTTGATAATAGCAACTCATAATAAACGGATAAAAAGCTATTGGCGCAGACGATGGCAAAAAATGCCGAAAAAAAAAGAAGAATTCCACCAGCACTCTCTAATTGTATAAAGGTTTTAATAATTGAATGATTCTGTTTCTGCATAATATTCTCTTTAATCTAATGTTAAAAAATATTCATCTTGTGCAAATTGTTGTTTGGCTCAAAGACGATGGGTAAAATTAACCTTTGGCTACAGGAAAAACCATCTTGATGGTACCTACATTAACGAATGTTATACGGTAGCATCAAAACGGTTTCTTTGGTAGCATAAAAGCGGTTTCTTTGGTAGCATAAAAACAAATAATTTTCAACTCTTGGATTTGGTATCGCACGACAACACCCACAATAAGTGCCGCCAATCCGCTTGACTGAACAGCATGAGCTGTTAATTCATTGACTCAAACGAATTATCATTGTATTTGTGTTCCTGTGGTCTTATTTTTTATCGCAACGATTTAAAAGTCTTAAGAAAAGCTATTATTTATGAACGATTTATCACCGGTGCTGAATGGCAAAGAAAAAAAGCTTGTCCAGGTCATTCAAAAGACAAGCCCTTTACTGATCGCTTTCTCAGGGGGGCTGGACAGCACGTATTTGTTACATATTTCAACAAACGTTTTGGGGTATGAAAATGTGCTTGCTGTTACAGCATGCGCCCCTTTTTTTACAACACTTGAAACACAAAATATTGAGCCTGTCATCAAGCGATTAAACGTCCGGCACTGTTTTTTTGATCATCAGGCAATGTCTTTAGAGGTTTTTACTCAAAATCCGCCGGATCGATGTTATCATTGTAAAAAATTAATATTCTTATCCATACGACAAATAGCGAATGAACAAGGCTTTCAGCATATTGCACACGGCGCCAACACCGATGATTTAAACGTGTATAGACCCGGGACAAAAGCGGCAAAAGAATATCATGTCATATCGCCGATGGTGGAGGCACAATTATCTCGTAATGATATTCAACAGTTGGCAAAATATCATGAATTGTGTAACTGGAATCTGCCATCAATGGCATGTCTGGCAACGCGAATTCCTTATTATTCTGAGATTACGCTAGAAAAATTATCCATGATTGATCAGGCAGAAAAAATTCTTTATCAGAGTGGTTTTCCAGGTGCTCGCGTCCGATGGATAGATTGGACAGCAAAAATCGAAATCCCTAAAGATCAATTGGCATCTTTTTTTCATAAACAAAGACACGATGAAATTATCCATCAATTTAGAGACATTGGGTTTTTGGAAACGAGTGTAGATCCTGATGGATATCGATCGGGGTTTGATGATGCTCGTTATCAACATGATGATATGTCGGATAAAAAGGATGAATGATTGTAATGGGCGCATTTCCAAAAAGTCGGACATTCATCTTATTCATTTTGTTCAGCGTAATCCTGGTTCAAAAAATGAGAATAAACTTTTGCTTCGGCAATTTTGGTTACACTCAAATACTTTTTTGGGGATGTGGAAAAAAATTGTCATTAAAGGGTTTAAAATGATCCAAATCAAAATAAACGACCGCAAAGACCTGATTTTGATTTAAGCGTTTTTCAATATTTTCTTTGATTAACATGTTGCCGGGTAACCCTACCGTTTTTTTGAATAAAGCTTTGCTCTATATAAATAGTTTTCATTATTATAGATATCATACATATTAAAAGATATGTAGCAAAGCCTCGCATAGCAAATAATATAGTCTATCATTGTCAGGATTTTATTAATAATTGATGAAATTTATGTCAACCCACATCATAAGTGTTTAACTGGCAGATATTAAAGATTAAATACTGAATGGATTATTTTATTATGTTTCTAACAAAAATCAAACCAAGATGTCATCGCCGAAAATAATCGCCTCCATCTTCGCCGAAAACACCTCCCCCATCTATGCCAATAATAAGTCCCCCATCTTTTAGATTAGATATTAGATAG
>PEAL01000019.1 GCA_002753725.1 Deltaproteobacteria bacterium | reverse complement strand
TGTTGTCCATTGAGCAGTAATTGTTCTTCATCCAGAATTTTTTTTGCAAGCATTTTTCCCAGTTCAACGCCCCATTGATCGAAACTGTTGATTCTCCAAATAATCCCTTGAACAAAAATTTTCATTTCATACAAAGCAATCAATCGACCAAGATTTCTGGGGGTTAATTGTTTCATCAGTATGGATGTTGTTGGGCGATTGCCGTAAAAAACTTTGTGCGGCAACCGCGTATCCATGTTTTTGTGTTCAACGGTTTCTCCACGCATTAAGGCTTCTGTTTGAGCAAAAAAATTTGCCATCAATTTTAGATGATGATCACCCATTGGATGGTGTGAATTGACACATCCAATAAAATCTGCCGGTACAATTTTTGTTCCTTGATGAATGAGCTGATAAAAAGCATGCTGGCCATTGGTTCCAGTTTCTCCCCAGACAATAGAACCGGTTTGATAATCCACTGTTCTCCCAGAAAAATCCACAAATTTGCCATTGCTTTCCATGTCCGCCTGTTGCAGATAGAGTGGCAAATATTTCAAGTGCTGATCATACGGTAGAATCGCCTGTGTTTCAAAACCAAAAAAATTAGTATACCAGATACCAATAAGTGCAAAAATAGTCGGTATATTTTTGTCAAGGGGTGTTTCTTTAAAATGAATGTCTATGTCATGCGCGCCTGCTAATAGTTCAACAAATCGATCAAACCCAATATAACAGACAATGGGTAAACCGATGGCAGATGCCCAGGAATAGCGACCACCGACCCAGTCCCAGAAGTGGAATATGTTCTCTGTTGAAATACCAAAAGCTTCAACACGTTTGATGTTTGTTGAAACAGCGACAAAATGACTTGCAACCGCTTTTTCATTGCCCAATTTTTCGATAATCCAGTGTTTTGCTGTCATTGCATTGGTCATTGTTTCTTGGGTGGTAAATGATTTTGATGCCACAATAAAAAGGGTTTCTTCAGGATTTGTATTTTTGACCTGATGGACAAAATCTGTAGCATCAACATTAGAAATAAATCGCACACTTAAATTTTTGTCTGCATAAGGTTTCATGGCCTCACAAATCATTTTTGGACCTAAATAAGAGCCACCAATGCCAATATTGATAATGGTACGAATTTTTTTTCCGGTAAATCCTCGCCATTTTCCGGAACGAACAGCATTTGAAAAAAATTCCATCTTTGAAAGCACTTGATTCACTTCAGGCATCACATCTTTACCATCAACGATAATTGGGGTATTTGATCGGTTTCGAAGGGCAATATGAAGAACAGGGCGATTCTCTGTCCAATTGATGGTTTCCCCTGTGAACATGGCATCTCGTTTTTCTTCAAGTTTAAGCGCTTGCGCTAGATTTAAAAGGAGATGTATGGTTTTTTCGGTAATGATATTTTTTGAAAAATCCAGTAATATTTCATCGTTAAAAACAAAAGAAAATCGGCTGAATCGATGAGGATCATTTTGAAAAAGAGTTTTCAGGTGAAGTTTTTTTATTTCACTAAAATGGTCTTTTAGTGCTTTCCATTCTGCTAATTGTGTTATTGAGTGACTCATTTTTTTCCAAAACCCTATTTTTCGAGCATTCCTAAAAAAAAAGGCATTCTAAAATATTTAGAATGCCCTGTAAAAATGGGCGATACTGGGATTGAACCAGTGACTTCTACCGTGTGAAGGTAGCACTCTCCCGCTGAGTTAATCGCCCTAAAAGATTAGCCTTATATTCAAAGTCTTTGTTATCGTCAAGCTTTTTTCTTAAAAACCTGTTGAATAATGATTTTACTTGACCTGACATGAATAAAACGTTATTGAGAATAGTTTTACTCATATCATATTGATAGATTTTATTGTAGATGCAAAAGCATCTCCTTGCTCTATACATGAATGATAGGGCTATACAATCCATAAGGAGGAATTAAAACATTGAAACGACGGTATGAAACAATTTTACTGTTTGAAATCGAGGCTGGCGATGAAGCGCGTGAGGCGTTTCTTAACCGATCAAAAGCGCTCATTGAACAGTATGATGGCAAATTGCTGGAACAGGATGAATGGGGTGTTCGAAAATTAGCCTATGAGGTGCGGAGAAAAATTCGCGGCTATTATGTTCGTCTGGATTATTATTCCCAAAAAGAAATGGTTGAAGAATTTGAACGTATCATTCGACTTGAAGATTGTGTCATGAAATATCTCACCATTTTATTGGAAGATACCTTCGATCAAGAACAGTATGAACGCAATCAAATACAGGCTGTTCCATCGGATGAGGATGCGGAAATGTCAGAAGATCAAGCAGAAGAAACCGAGCCCACGGATGAGGATATGTCCGAAGTTGTTCAAAAGGATTTTGATGACGAAGTTGACAATTCTGAAATCACCGCCGATGATAGCGTAGATACTGAAGGCAAAGAAAAGGGGGAATGATATGGCCATGCAAAGAAACAACAATAACAACAGAAACAAAGACAAAGACAAGTTTAGACGACGAAAAAAAGTGTATCATCGCCGGAAAGTCTGTCGTTTTTGTGCGGATTCCAGCTTAGTCATTGACTATAAAGACCCGAAAGTGTTATCCGGATTTGTTACAGAACGTGGAAAAATTATACCCAGCCGGATTTCAGGGACCTGCAATAAACATCAACGCACTTTGAGCCTTGCAATCAAACGTGCAAGAACCATAGCTTTAATGCCGTATGTGGGACGTGTCGATTGATCATTAAACCCTTCTGCCTGATCAAATAAGATCAAGAAAGAAAATAATCGTGCAACAAACATTACAGCAACAACATCCATTAAAAGAAATTCTAACTGGCGTGACATTCGTGTCATCCATTTTGATTGCGGCCATTTATATACCTGTCATCGGCTGGCTATGTTCCTGTTTTATCCCGCTGCCAATCATGTATTATCGATTCAAGCTTGGCAGAAAGCCCATGATGATTCTAATGACATTGACCATGCTCATTGCCATTCAAGTCTATGGCGGGCTGACTCTGGATACCATGTTTATTGCAGAATTGCTGATTCTTGGTAGCGTCATGTCTGAATTGGTCCAAAAAGATCTGTCTGTGGATGAAACCATTCTTTATACCACCGGATTGCTTTTTATTGCCGGTTTGTTCGGATTGTTTTATTACAGTCAGGTCATATCCACAGGCATTGGAACAATTTTAACTGATTATGTTAACCATAATGTCACCTTAAGCATTAATCTCTACCGAGATTTAGGGATGTCGGATGAGCAAGTAAAAAAATTGGCTCAATCCATTGAGAACATCGTTTATGTGTTGATTCGTATTATCCCGTCAATATCCATCGCTTTTTTAATGCTTTTATCCTGGTTGAATTTATTGGCTGCACGTGCTGTATTTCAACGGTACCAACTGCCCTTTCCTAAATATGGTTCACTGAACTGCTGGAAATCTCCTGACATTTTGGTTTGGGGTGTGATTGTATCGGGTTCGGTGATGTTGATTCCCTATGATATGTTTACCATTATAGGATGCAATGTTCTGATTGTACTCATGATTATTTATTTTTTTCAGGGCATCGCTGTCATGTCATTCTTTTTTGAGAAAAAGAATGTTTCAAAGCTTGTCCGAGCGTTGCTGTATTCATTCCTTGTGATTCATCAACTGTCTCTTATTTTGATTATTGGCATTGGTTTATTTGATGTATGGGCGGATTTTCGAAAACAAAATCCTGAAAGTTCTCAACCGCCTGACCATCGATCGGGTTTCCCATATGATTGGTTCTGAAAAAAATGAAAGGAGGACGGCTTTTAAAGATAATTGTCTTAACAAAGCCGATTGAAATATGAAGGTTATTCTGAAAGAAACAATAGAATCTCTGGGTATTATTGGCAGCGAAGTTGTCGTGGCACGAGGTTACGCCAGAAATTATTTGCTGCCCCAGGGAAAAGCCATTATGGCAACCCCTGAAAACCGTAATAAAATGGCGCAGGAACGGGTCAAAATTGACTTGCAAATTGCCAAAGAACGCTCAACTGCTGAAGAACTGGCCAAACGAATTGGAGATGTTGTTTGTCAGGTGTCTGTTAAGGTCAGTGAAGAGGGTACATTATATGGTTCCGTTCAAGTACGTGATATTATCAATAGCTTGAAAGATATGGAAATAACCGTTGATAAAAGACAGATCCTGTTAAAAGATCCTATTAAAGAATTGGGATCTTTTAAAGTTCCGGTTCGCCTTTATCAGGATGTTGAGCCCAAAATCAGTATTGAGGTTATTGCAGATTAATTGATATTCTGTTTATGTTATTGACCCAATAGTGTCGTGTATTGAACGATCTAAATCTATTTTATCATAATGATGATCGGGGATGTTTTTCATCCCCGATCTTTTTTTTAGGCAAATTTTTTTTGGCGCATTCAAATGACCCCATATCCAGAAACACATCATCCCTATCAACAACGATCCTCTCATCCAGAGCCATCACTGGATGCTGTTCGTCGAATTCCCCCACAAAGTATTGAAGCTGAAGAGTCTTTATTGTGTGCAATCCTTTTGGATAGTAGTTTGTTACTGGATATTGTAGAAATTTTGGATGCTCCGCATTTCTATATCACAAAACATCAAATGATTTTCCAGTCAATGCTGGATCTTTTCAAAAAAAGCGAACCTATTGACCTGGTAACCATAACCAATCACTTACGAGATCGCAATGCTCTTGATACAATTGGCGGTGCGACAGCACTGTCTCGTTTGGTTAATGAAATACCCATGGCAATCAATCCACCCCAGTATGCAAATATTATCAGAGAAAAAGCATTACTGCGTGATTTGATTTCCAAAGCCAGTACAATTGTCACCCAATGCTTTGAAAATCAAGGCAATATTGAATCAGTCATTGATTTTGCTGAATCGGCTGTGTATGAAGTCTCCCAGGATAAGATAAAACCATCCTTTTACTCTATTCAGGATGTTGTCAACGAGAGTTTTAAAATCCTTGAAGAACGTTCAAACAACGATTCTCCCATCACTGGTGTAACCACAGGGTTTGACAAACTTAACTATCTTACTGCTGGTTTTCAACCATCAGATTTGATTATCCTGGCTGCCAGGCCAAGTATGGGAAAAACAGCCTTTGCGTTGAATTTAACACGAAATGCAGCAATCGATGCCCAAGTACCCGTCGCTTTTTTTTCCCTTGAAATGTCAAAAGAACAACTGGCCATGAGAATGCTGTGCTCAGAAGCCCGTGTGGATTCCTCAAAATTACGCGGGGGGTCATTTTCACAAGAAGATTGGGAGCAGTTAACACACGCCGCCAGTATTATTTCTGAATCACCTATTTTTATTGATGATTCTCCTGCTCAATCTGCACTTCAAATCAGAGCAAAATGCCGAAGACTTCATAAAACAAATAATGTTGGGCTAATTATTATTGATTATCTTCAACTCATGCGTACCAACGATAAAGCGGAACGTCGAGATCTTGCCATTGGTGAAATATCAGGTTCAATGAAAGCATTGGCCAAAGAATTGAATGTTCCGGTTATTGCCCTTTCACAGCTCAACAGAAAACTTGAAGAACGTGGAGACAAACGTCCCATTCTTTCAGATCTTAGAGAATCTGGAAGTCTTGAACAAGATGCCGACCTGGTCATATTTATCTACAGAGATGAAGTCTACAATAAAGATGAAACAAATCCGAATAAAGGCCTGGCAGACATATTGCTAAGAAAACAAAGAAATGGGCCAACCGGAGAAGTCGTTCTTCGATTCAATGGTGCATATACACGCTTTGACGATTTGGCTCCTGAAGAAGTTGTGCATGGGTACTAATTGTTTGGTGTTTTTGACTTGCCATTTTTTTAAAATTATGTGAAGACGTCAATAAATAAAGATAAAAAGTTGGCCGGATTTTATCGTAAATTTTTATTATCATTCCTGACCGGAATACTTTAACATGAAAGAACCATCCATATGCCTGAAAAGGAAGTAATCAACGCGCTTGATGATGACAATCAAAAAAAATCAAAGACTGAATGTCTCATTGTTGAAGACAACCTGATCAATCAAACAATAATTTCCAGACTTCTCAAGAAGTTAGGGATAGATTCAGATATTGCAAAAGATGGCATTGAAGCGATTGAAGCGGTTAAAAAAAAATTGTATGATATTATTTTTATGGATATTCAAATGCCGAGGATGGATGGTATCCAGGCAACAAAATGTATTTTAAATGATTGTGAGCTTGAAAAAAAACCGGTAATCGTTGCTGTTACTGCGAATGTATCAGAAAAAAATGCTGAAAATTGTAGGGACTCTGGTATGAAAGAGTTTATTACCAAACCGGTATCACTTAAAATTTTACAGGATGCAATCCATCGATGGGTAGGATAATGGATTTCTTAAATGCCTCTTTATTTATACTCAGATATTTATTCTTCAAATTCAGTCCCCAAAAATTGGACGCCTGCAAAAAATGAAATGATTAAATATCCTGTTCGTAATCAAGCAGTACTTAGAGAATTAAGGACTCTGACCCCTGGAAAATGGAAAAAGTTATAAAACTGGGGAATAAGGGTGAGGTTCATTATTTGGAACTTTTTGCTTTATTAAACTTAGGAATCGTTCATTCATTATCCTCTGGTGTTTTAAGCGTTGCAGATGCTATTCAACGTTTTTACCATGCTGAAAATTGTATATACACTCATAAGCACTTTAAAAATTCTGTAGTCAGCAAAATTATGAGTCATGGTGTCCAACTTCCAGACATTTTTGACTCTTTACCTCCAAATGAAGCTCAACGTGAATTCTTTCATGAATTGGAGTTAATACGCTCATTGTGTATAAAACTTTTGGAAAACTAACTCATATGTATGTTTTTTGTGCCAATATAGATTGCTCAGCAGAAAGGGCGTTATGAAATACATTCGTTTTCAAATGATTTGTATTTTTTGTATAGCTGCCTTATCGCTGTTTGCCTGTACCCGTCAGTTCAAGGCTGTAAATTGGAAACAATTGTCTAACTTTCATGGCAGGGTATGGTCCCTTACGTTTTCGCCATCCGGCAAAATGCTGGCTGTTTCTTCCGCTGATACAACATTGACGTTGTATGATAAGAACTGGAACGTTTTATGGCAAACAAATGATCAAATTAAAGAAGTTAGCCCCATTGATTTTTCTCCAGATGAACAATTCCTTGCCATTCCTAAATATCAAAGTGAAACAGATACTGCTTTAATCGATTTAAATAATTATCAGGTTTATCATATTCTATCCGGTCATACAGACTGGGTAACCTGTGTAGATTTCAGTCCTGATGGCGAGATGATTGCCAGCGGGAGTGATGATGCATCTGTAAGACTCTGGAAAAAAATCGGTCAATCGTTTATATTTCAGCAATCACTTGCAGATCATGGAAGCAGCATATCCAATCTGACGTTCAGTCAGGATTCAAAATTCATATCCGTTTGTGGTAAAAATATTGTTCGACTTTATTATAAAAACTATGATCTGTTCATACCCTATCAAACAATCACGATTGATGCCCGTTTTGTTAATGGACTGGCTTTCAGTCCCGATGGTCAATTTCTGGCTGTTGGAACCTATAAGGGAAAAATTCTTATTTTTAAAAATAATGGCACTCAGTTTGTTTTGCAGCAAACGTTAACAGGCCATAAAAAAATGGTTCACAGCATTGTTTTTTCTAAAAATGGTCATTATATGGCAAGCGGTAGTTGGGATGCAAGCATTCGTATCTGGACACAAATCAATTCAGAATTTTCTTTGTTATCTGAACTTCATGGACATAAAAAACAGGTATATGATCTTGCCTTTCACCCAAATGGAAAATACCTTGCGTCTGGCAGTGAAGACCAAACGGTTCTGATCTGGAAATTAAAGAGGACGAACTAATTCTTAATTGATTAAGATGGAACAATAGATATGCTATGAATCTAAAGAGGTTATATTGCCATGCATATTATTTCACGCAAAAGGCTAAATGATTTTGCTTTAAAATATCCTTCTGTTAAATCGTCACTTCAGCATTGGTATAAACTAATGAAAAAATGGAATTTTGAATCATTCTATAATTTACGCCAGATTTTTCCAAATGCTGATCGAGTTGGGAAACTTACTGTATTTGATATCGGAGGAAATAAAGTAAGACTTATTGCAGCAGTTCATTATAATAGGCGAAAAGTTTATATCCGTGCTGTTATGACACATGATGAATATAATGATGGGAATTGGAAGGAGTCATAAATGTCTATTTCAGAAATTAATAAAATATCAGCAATATGGAATCCTATCTCACAGTTGCTATTCGTTCCACAAACTGAGAAAGAATATGAGAGGATTTTGATATTGTTAGATAACCTCATAGATGAAGTTGGTGAGGATGAGAACCATCCTCTTGCTTCGTTTATGGAAATTTTGGGCATATTGATTGAAAAATTTGAGAATGAATATATTCCTGAAATTACAATGCTTTAATAGACTTATTATATGGCAAGTGAAGACCGAACTTGATCAGCAGTAAAACAGTTTTTTGAGGGAGTACTGTAAAAAATGATAATTGACTTCCACACCCACATTTTTCCAAAAGCCGTCCAGGAAGAGCGCCAGCAATTTTTTGATGGTGAACCTGCCTTTCAATTGCTTTATGACAGTGAGAAAGCCAACATTGTTGGTGCAGATCAACTGATTCATGCGATGAATAGAGATGGTATTGATCGCTCGGTTGTCTTTGGGTTTCCCTGGAAAAATGCGGATTATTTTAAATTAAATAATGACACGGTCTTAGAGGCTGTTACAAAGTATCCCGACCGACTCATTGGTTTGTGTTGTTTGGATCCCTTTCATCAGGATAGTGAAAAAGAAGTTGAACGGTGTCTGGATGCTGGTCTAGCTGGTATTGGTGAACTTGCGTTTTATGAATCAGGATTTGACAATGAAACATTAAGCCGACTGTCGCCCATCATGCAAACCGCCAGCCAGAAACATAAATGCGTAATGATTCATACAAATGAACCTGTCGGACATGAATACCCGGGTAAAGCACCTGTTTCACTCAAAGAAATTTATCACCTGGTGAAACGTTTTCCAGATAACAAGATTATTCTGGCCCATTGGGGCGGGGGTGTTTTTTTCTATCATCTGCTGAAAAAAGAAGCTAAAGAGGTGTTTGCCAATGTATATGTTGATACAGCAGCATCCTTATTTTTATATGATTTGCGTATCTGGTCAATCGCCTGTCAACTTCTGGGATCTGAAAAAATCCTTTTTGGAACGGATTACCCCTTATTGCCGGCACATCGCTATTTCAAACAAATCAAGGCGTCAGGTATCAGCGTGGAAGATCAAAACAATATCCTGGGAAATACAGCCAAACAGATTCTGAACGAATTTAAGCTTGACTAATGAAAAAAAAAAGTATAAACAATCTCAACTATTAACAAATGAGGGATCGTCTAACGGCAGGACGACGGGTTCTGGCCCCGTTAATCCAGGTTCGAATCCTGGTCTCTCAGCCAGTCCATTCAAAGGGCATGCAGTTACATGATTGCATGCCCTTTTTTTATTGAAATCATCAATACCCATCAACCGATAACCTGTTTTTTTCAAAAAAGCCGCCATAACCCCATAACCTGGAATGAGTGTGTGAGTGAAGGTTCCATCATATATGCCTGCGCATGAGCAGGATGGACTTCGATCCTGGGTGACAATCATTGAAGGGCGGGTCCATTGGACCACTTTTAGAATATCATCGCATCCATTCAAGAATTGATCGGTAACGTCAGTGCCGGTTTCTGTTATGACTTGTGCCCGATGGGCCAAAACATCTGTGCCATCACCCCCTTTAATTTCAACAGGCGGTCTGGGCGTTGAAAATCCGATGATCTGTTCAGGGCAAAAAGGAACAAAGCAGATATCTTTTTTTGATAACCAATGGTCATCAATACAACATTTCGAAAACTTCCCCTTGTATGAACTTCTCATTCCCAATAAACAGGCACTTGTCAAAACGACTTGCATCATTGACATACATTATTTTTCGATAAAGGATTTTTAAGCTCACGGAAAAATACAATGTCAGTATTTAAAACGTGATTAACAAGCCATCGTTTCAGAAAATCAAGGATATCATACTCAAAAATAGCATCACTGGCATCAAAGTCACGGGTAAATGTCATTGTTTTTTCGACAAATTTCCAGTGTTCCTTCCGGTGAGCTTCAAAGCGAGGATGACCTTTTAAATAGCCTTCTTCACAGGTAAAATGGGTACTTAAATAAGTCCCCATTTCTTCAAGGATTTTTTGTATATTGGTCTTATTCCTGCCAGCCTCATAAGCATCTTGAAGCGAATTGATCATTTTAAACAGTTGTTTATGTTGTTCATCAATTTCCGGCTCTCCGACTTTGTATAAGGCCTGCCATTTTATTCTTTCTGCCATATGTGTATCTTCCTTATTTTCAAATAGATAGATTTCTTAAAAGTAATATTACAGAGCAAGACAGACGCTCTATTTTGATCTTTATTGCATTTTTTATAGTATTTGTAAATACATAAAGAAGAATTAAATGGTTTCCCCCAACCGTTGGCTCCCTATAGTCAATCAATTCTTTAACAATTCATGGCATATTCCTTGCTAAATTACATCTCACACATCTAAAAATCTTATTTTATAAATGATTTAAAGAGGATATTTATCATGTATCTGCGTTTTTTCATGTTTTTTTTGATCATGTGTGTGGGATGTGCTGGACAAAAGCAGCCTGCGATCCCATTTGTTTTACAAAATATTACACTCAAATATGATAAACCCTATCCATTAAAATCAATCGTTCCCAAATCATATTTATATATTACATCAGCAAAAACTGAGGGATATGAAAAGTCATCTGAATTGATCGATGCGATTAAAAAACGCTTTATCCAAAACGACTATTTTCAGATTACCGATCATATTGATTTAAAGGGAAAACTTCCGGTTTATGTGCTGAATATTAACCATTATGTGGAAAGCCCAAAACAACAAGCAAAAAAAGCTGGTATTCATGATATGCATGAAATTAGCAACCTTTGTGAACAATCAGATGCTTTGATCTCTCTTGTCAGTTTGTATGATCCTCATCAGTTTGAAATAAAAGGTGTGTTTATGCTCAGATCACAAGCCAAAAAGACATTTGAAGATGACAACGAAGAATCCTTTGAAATGCGATTAAGTCGTCAAATTGTAAACCGCCTGAACGAAATGATCTCTGTCCCATCTAAATCGATTCAAGTCTACATTCCTGGTGCAATGGATCAACGTGCCAGAAATTACCTTGCTCACTATAAATATCAGGAAGCAAAATCCCGCTTGCAATCTATTTTACCATCCTTTGATTATTCTGAACATTCAGCAAAAGAAATCCTGGATAAATATTCTCAATGGCATCGCAGTCATTTAAGACAGTTGGAAACAGACTTAATCAATTATTATGGCTACTTATTGGCATGTGAAGCCAGTGAAGCATCAGAGGAACAGTTATATCGTGCATTCAAAGGCTATCAATCCATTTTGGCGTTGACTGAAACGCCTCAGCTCATCAAAGCCTGTGCACATGCATTGGGACGTTTGGAAAATCAATTGTCTCAACGATTATATCCCTCGAGCGTCGAAAGTTCTTTGAATTTAGGAAGGGATGGGGTCTCGATGATTTCAGATGCCTGGAAACCTATGCCTGATTCTAAAAAACGAACGGCGTTTGAATAGTCTAATGGATCAACATAAGGGAGATTTTTTTATGCGAATTTTTCCGTGCAAGCATTTGATCGCCACTGTAAGCATGGTGCTGCTTATTGTTTGCGGATGCGCAAAAAGCCAGTTGACAGTTGCGGATTTCATTCGGCCACCATCGAAAATATTGAGATTCAGAGATGTTCATACCATTGATATTCAAAAACCATCCATTTCACGTTCAGATGTAACGATAGAAAACGATTGTCTGCCAATGTATCAGCAAATGATTCAGGATTCCTTTGCTAAAGCATTCAGTCATAAACCCTGGTATCAGATTCGCCAGTCAAATGTGAACACAAGTCAATCAAGTCCTTTTTCTGAGCAGATACAAAAATCCGGATTTAAATGGATCAATCCTGTATCTTCAGAAATTGATATCAATGGACAGCATCGATTATTTTCAAATATAACGATCACTCAATGGGAAGAAAATGATTTAGAAATACAGATGCAAGCCAACTTGAGTATTGTCATTCTGGATGCTCAGGGCAAAGAAGTCTACATTCAATTGTTCAATAATTTATCAGCCAGTGAGCGAGTACACGGAAAAAAAACTTTTACCGAACAGTTATGTATACACCAACGATTGGCGCAAAAATTATTTCAACCGGCGGTTGTGAAAGTTGTTGATGAAATCTATCCGAGAACCATTAAGCAAGTGATGAGCATTCATGATGATTCAGATATAAAAGGGCGATTGCTACTTGATGCTCAGGCTTTTCCTGAAGCCCTTGCACATATCGAAAAATCCATCAAACAAAAAGAACGTACGTATATTCAACAAAAAAATGACATTCAACGACAGTATCAGCAGATAGAGGCTCGCTTACAGAATCAAACACATTCAGATGAAGATATCAGGGAAAAACGCATTCAACTGGCAAAAGAAAAAGAATCCAAAATTGATTCTGCGCGGAAATTTTTATCCGGTGATTACAAAAATTATGGTACCGCCCTTGAAGCATTAGGTTTTATAGATGAAGCTGTTGAATACTATGAAAAAGCATTTACGGCTGATCCTTTTAATTATATGGCAAGATTGGAATTTCATCGGTTAATCTATTTCAGAAAAACCAGCAATAAGGAATTGGAACTTAACCAGGAAACCATTGAGCAGTCTTTAAGGAGACAAGATGAATCATTATAAAGGTATTCACCAACAGGGTCTTTTGAGGGGCATTGTGCCATTTGTCTTAATCGTTTCAGCAGTATTGTTCAGTTCTTGTATGAATAAACATACTCTCCCATCAACCCATTCCTTTCATTCTGAATTTGCCGGCTTACATCACTTGCTTCTGTTGGAATGTGAGACGATCCCTTCAAATGTCAACGCAGGCATTTTTTCAGCATCCGGTCAGGATGCCGATAGGATCGCATTGGTTATTGGTGAGGCTTTTCGTAATGTGCCACATATTCGCCTGTCGCATATCCCATTTACAAAGGATTCGCAAGAATCGAAACTGATTCCACAATTAACCCCTTATGATGCTTTACTTTCAGGGAAAATCTGGTGGCAACTCAATGCTGAACATGATTCTCAAGCATCGAAATATGAATTCGACCTGATCCTTCAGCTCAAGCTACACCGAAAAGATGAAAATGCCACCATTCAAACACGAAATTTTTATATTCCTGTCATGAGTCGTGAGGGCATTATTATCAAAAATCAATTGTTTTTTTGTCAAAATGACAGCGAGCGCCTGGAATCTTTTTTTCAAACAGATACCATCCCCCAGGTATCCAGAACGATCTTAACATTGACGCAAGATACACGTAAAATATCTGTAAAAAAACCACCCATATTTTTTGATTTAAAAAGTCAAATTCTTTTTGAATCAAAAGCCTATTATGCTTTAATTTATCACATTATCGAATCCCGTTTATCACAAAACAGTACAGATACGATTCCGCTTTTTTTGAATGCGCATCTTGCGGATGCGGTGAACAAAGTGATTCAGAACATACAGTCAAGAAAGCCCCTCACCCATGCGAGCTATGCAAAAAAATATCATGCTGATCTTTATACATTAGGCCTTTGTTTTGAAAAAACGGGAAGAATCAAAAATGCACTCTCGTGTTATCGATTTGTCATGAAACATGCGCCGGATCACTCTCAATTATGCGCTGATGGCATTGGTCGATGTCTTAAAACGATGGGAATTCGCGATCACATTCAATGGTCAAAACTTAACAGTCAGTCCGACCCTGCGTTTCAATTGGCTGCAATGGTCAAAGATGAAACGGATGATGTATCCCCCAAAAATGTTTCAGAGACAAAAGAAATCATTTCCAGCCCTATCATGGATGTCATATCAACGCCGCTGCAACCATCGGAACCATCTGTCTCACAAGCATCGGCAGACATGGAGAACGATGAAATGATTGCCATCCAGATCATGATTGATCAATGGTTATCTGCCTGGCGTTCAATGAAAAGTGATGAGTATTTTCATCACTATGCAGAAGATTTCGAACCTGAAAATACTATTTCTTTATATCAATGGAAAAAGCAAAGAAAAGAACGCTTAAAACGACAGGCAATATTTGTTTCCATTGTTGGTGAAATAAACATCACTTTTCAGTCACAGACACAAGCGGTTGCCACATTTATTCAAGACTTTGAATCCAAAGGTTTTTACTATAAAGACCGAACAGAAAAACGCCTGGATTTAAAAAAAGTCAAAAACTCCTGGAAAATACAAAAAGAACAAGTGGTTGAGGTTATTCCCTGAACGCTCTCTCCCAACGATTGAATGAATATGTTTTATCCAGCTTCTATACACGCCCTCTTTTTTCAAATTTTACAAAACAGTTGACGGGTGCATTATCAAAATGTAAAATACTCATTATCTTATAAATAACTGTGTGCTAAGGCTTTGTTCGGGTAAGTCCACCGACAAAAAATTGATCATTGAGTTAAAGGAGTCAATCAAATGAGCAAACGTGTAAACTGTCGTGTCCGAATCTCCGGGATTGTTCAGGGGGTTTGTTATCGCATGGAAACCCGCCGCGCTGCCCGTCAATTTGATGTGAAAGGATGGGTAAAAAATAATTCAGATGGCACGGTTGAAGGGGTATTTGAAGGCACTCAGGATGCTGTTAATAAACTGATCGATTGGTGTTATTCTGGCCCTCCCCATGCAAACGTTAGTGATATTTCAAAAACATGGGGTGATGCTACAGAAAATTTTCAGTCTTTTGAAATTGTGTATTAATGTATTGAGGAATGCTCGAAAAATAAGTTCCCCATTTTAATTTCGGAGAAACGATCCTTAATTCGATGAATAGTGGAGTCCTAAAGCTTTAGCTTTGGGAGTTTTTTAGATTTTCAATGCGTTGTTTTTCTGTAACTCCCAAAGCTAAAGCTTTGGGACTCCACCAAGGGAACGTTATTAAATTTTAATTACTTACTTAATGTACTGGAGAGAGAGGATGACAATGGATACAAATGAAACAAAAGATACAATGGATGCAAGTCAAAAACTTCAAGCAATTTTTGAGGAACAACGTCGGGCATTTTTAAAATATGGCCCGCCAACATTGGGCAGTCGAAAAATTGCTTTAACCCGTCTTGAAGAAGAAATCCTGCTGTATAAAAATGAAATTGCCCTGGCCATTTCCAGCGATTTTGGCCATCGTTCCTACCACGAAACTCTTATGACTGAAATCTTTGTGTGTATAAAATCAATTCATCATACAAAAAAACATCTCAAACGCTGGATGAAACCCCAGCGTCAACCTGTCCCCTGGTTTTGCCGACCAGGAAAGGCGAAAATTCATCATCAACCCCTTGGGGTTGTCGGGATCATGTCTCCGTGGAATTATCCGTTTCAATTGTGTCTGGGGCCTATGATCGCTGCACTTTCTGCTGGAAATCGAATCCTGTTGAAACCATCTGGACGAATGCCGGAAACAGGAAAAATAATTGATAAAATTATATCAAAAGTGTTTGAACGCCATGAAGTGGCGGTGGTCTCCGGCCCTGGTATCAATGATGCTTTTATTCAATTGCCATTTAATCATCTCTTATATACCGGATCGTCACGAATTGGTAAAAAAGTCATGCGTGCGGCTTCAGAAAATCTCACTCCGGTAACACTTGAACTGGGGGGATGCTCACCTGTCATTGTTGCAGAAGATTACCCGCTTCAAAAAGCAGTGAACAGTATTTTAACCGGAAAACTGTTCAATGCCGGTCAAACCTGTATTTCAGCCAATCATGCCTTTGTTCATCATTCAAAAATGGATCGTTTTGTCGAGCATGCTGTAAAAGCAATTAAAAAAATGTACCCCACGGCTTTGGATAATGCTGATTTTACCAATATTGTTTCCAAAGAACGATATGACAATCTCCGCTTTCTCATTGAAGATGCCAAATCTAAAGGCGCAACGATTATTCAACCTCATGAAAAGGAATTGCTGCAATCCAATAAACGAAAAATCCTTCCCACCATCATTACACATACAACACCAGATATGCAGGTCATGAAAGAAGAAATTTTTGGCCCCATTCTTCCCATCGTGTCCTATAACTCCATTTATGATGTCATTGAAAATATCGAACATCATCAACGACCATTGGCCCTGTATTGTTTTACCAATAACCAGGAAACAATGGATACCATTCTTAGAAGCACGACATCCGGTGGCGCCTGCATCAATGATACCTTGCTCCATTTTATTCAAGATGATTTACCTTTCGGCGGTGTTGGACACAGCGGTATGGGTCGATATCATGGCAGATATGGCTTTGAAACTTTTTCAAACGCCAAAGGGGTATTTTATCAAAGTCGTGTCAATATTATGGGGGTATTACGACCTCCCTATGGCAGGTTGTTTAAAACGGTTATGGATTTTTTTATTGGAAAATAAAGTATGAGCTATTCTTATCTTAACCGACGGTGGCCCCTTGCTATCCTGGGGATGATGATTATCACAGTATTATTGACCTGCTGGTTAATTAGGCAATCCGCTCAAGATCTGAAGGAAACAAAACGTCTGCAAGCCCGCTTGTTTGCGCAAACGTTGAATATCAATCAAATTCAGGCGCTTTCCGGAAGAGAAGCTGATCTGAAACTTTCTGAGTACCACCAATTGAAGAATCAATTGACTGCTGCCAAAAAAGACCATCCAACCTGCAAGTTCATTTATCTTATGGGCCGCAAGGCGGATGGCAGGATCTTTTTCTATATTGATTCAGAGCCTGTAGGCATTCAAAGGGAATTTCACTCGGGTCAAATTTTCGACCAATTGTCTATGGATATTCCTCTTGTTTTTGATACAGGACATGAAAAACTCATTGGTCCCATTGCGGATTCACGGGGAAGAAGAATATCTGCGTTGATTCCTGTTTTTGCCACTGACACCAATGATTTGATTGCAATATTGGGTATGGATTTCGATGTCAGCTCCTGGAATTTGAATATTGCTGAAAAAATAGCATTACCTGTAGGTCTCATGCTATTGATTCTGGTCATCCTGATGGTCAGTTTTATTTCTAAGCATTACGTATCAAAGACATTCAGACCTGTTCTGAGACAAATGCTTCCTCCGCTGGCGATGATAATTTGCACCCTGATGATCGCTAGCGGATTTCTTCTTTGGCATCAACACCAGAATAGTCTATCTCAAACCATGATGCATCATATTGATGAGTTAAGTCATTCCTTGCAAATATCTTTAGAACAACAAATGTTTGGGCTTGATACGGCCACAGAATTTCTTACTGCCAATCCTTTAATAAAAAAAGCTGTGCAAGAAAGGGATATTGAGAACCTTTTAAAAACATGGAAACCGGTCTTTCATTCTCTGAAAAAAAACTACAATATTACACATTTTTATTTTTTTGATGCCAAACGAATATGTTTATTGCGTGTTCACAAACCAGAAAAAAATGGCGATTTCATTGATCGGTATACGGCAAAAGAAGCTGAACGAACAGGAATGGCGTCGTCAGGTATTGAGCTTGGACCGCTTGGTACGTTCACATTGCGTGCTGTAAGGCCGATTTATGACAAAGGGCGTCTTATTGGTTATGTTGAATTGGGAAAAGAAATTGAAGATATTCTTCAATCCTTACACCTTTACTCGTCCACCCGGGTAAGCGTCATTATTAAAAAGAAATATCTGAACCGACAGCTTTGGGAAAATGGCATGCAGATGCTTGGACGGGATGCTAATTGGGATCTTATGTCTAATAATGTTTTGATTTACTGCTCCTTAGAAAAATTCCCAGACACATTGTCCGCATGGGTAAACAAACTCCCAGACATTCATTTACATAGACAAATTGATCAGGAGATGATTTTCCGCAATAAAAAAGTCCTGATTTCATTGTTAGCTTTATACGATATATCCGGAAAAGCCGTTGGTGATTTATTGATTATACAGGATGTGTCAAGTCAACTATCTGATTTTAAACAATTAATGTTTTTTTCTGGAATGTTTGTCACTGTATTACTAATGATTTTACTGGGAATGATTTATATTCTACTTCACCGAACCGATCAGGGCATTCTTGCACAGCAAACGATTATCAACGATAGTAATCAAAAATTTGAACGGCTTTTTCGAAATAATCCGGCTCTTATGGGACTGAGCAGTTTCGCGGAAAGACGATTTATTGATGTCAATGAAACCTTTCTTTCCAAAACTCATTTTATGCTGGACGACGTTATTGGAAAAAATGTTGACGAGATCGATCTGTTTGCAGATAAGGACCAGCAGCAAGAAGTGTTAAAAAAACTATTGACCGATAATCGCGTTGACAATATGGAAATTCAAATCCAATGCAAAGATGGCAGGCTGATAGATGGATTATTTTGGAGTGAAGTTGTTGACTTACAGAGAGATCAATTTATTTTATCTGTGATGATTGATATTACTGAGCGTAAACAAGCCGAAGAATCGCTCAAACGCTATGCAATTGAAATAGAAATGGCTAAAAACGGTCTGGCTATAGAAGTAGAAGAACGACGCATTCTCTTAGATAATATTCAGACACAGGTGTGGTATTTGAGCAATGAGTATACTTACGGGGCTGTCAATAAGGCCCATGCCGATTTCAATGGTGTCACTGTTTCAGATATGGCATACAAAAATATGTATGATATTTTTCCAGCAGAAATTGTCGACATATGCCGTAAAAGTAATCAAGAAGTTTTTTCAACAGGAAAAGCTGTTCGTACTGAAGAATGGGTACCCCATGTATCCGGAAGTCCTCGTCTGCTTTCTATCCTGAAAACACCCCGACTCAAGGCAGATGGGATGATAGACTATATTGTATGCTCTGCTGAGGATATCACCGAAAGTAAAGCTGTTCAAGAAAAGTTGACTGCCAAGCAGCAACGACTGAAAGAGATCAATCAGCAGCTTGAACAGGCCATTGCTCGTGCGAACGAAATGGCCGACCAGGCTAAAAAGGCCAACACGGCCAAAAGTGAATTTTTGGCCAACATGAGTCATGAAATTCGTACCCCCATGAATGGTGTGATCGGCATGGCCGGGCTTCTGATGGCCACTGATCTGACAGATGAACAACATCATTATGCCGAGATCGTACAAAACTGTGGAGAATCATTGTTGAATCTGATCAACGGTATTCTCGATTTTTCAAAAATAGAAGCTGGAAAATTGGTGCTGGAAAAAATTGATTTTGACTTACACAGTTTATTGGAAAATTTAACGACATCCCTGTCATTCAATGCCCATGAAAAGGGACTGGAATTGCTTTGCAGAATTCCACCTAATGTCACCAGGTTCCTTTGTGGCGATTCTGGACGTTTGCGCCAAATTTTAACGAACCTTACAGGAAATGCAATAAAATTTACCTCATCCGGTGAAGTGCTGATTTGTGTGGATAGTGAAACAGAAACGGAAACATCGGTGGTATTGCGGTTTTCAATAAAAGACACAGGCATTGGCATTCCAAAAGAAAAAATGGGCGAATTATTTTCAAAATTTTTTCAAGTGGATACCTCTATCACACGCAAATATGGGGGAACCGGTCTGGGATTGGCGATATCCAAACAATTGGCGGAATTGATGGGCGGTGATATTGGTGTAAAAAGTGTTGACAGTAAAGGTTCAGAATTTTGGTTTACGGCTTGTTTTGAAAAACAGGCAAAAATAGATGAGACAGAAAGTTCCATTCCTGAAAATTTGAAAAATGTAAGGGCATTGATTGTGGATAGCAATGTGACGAGTTGTAAAATTCTAATAGAGTTATTGACCTCCTGGGGGATGCGGCCACAAGCATTTTGTCAGACTGATCCAGCATTGGAAGCCATTTATGAATCATTCAAAACCGTTGATCCTTTTAAGATTGTTTTGATTAATACCAATTTATCCAAACCGGATATGCAGACATTTTGCCTGGTGATTCAGTCGGACCAATATCTATCACCTCTCCGAATGATAATTCTGGCATCACTGGGACTTAATGAGGATGCAAAATACTTTTCAAATATTGGATTCACAGCCTCTTTGATAAAGCCAGTCAAGCGCCAGGAACTGAAAAATATTTTATCACTGGCACTTCTACCCCAGGAAAAAAATTCAGGAAAAGCACAAAAAATAATTACACGGCATAGCCTGCAAAAAAATCAACATCTTTTTGAAAACCCCACTGTGCGCATCTTGATTGCCGAAGATATTATTACCAATCAAAAAGTCATTCTGGGTCTACTCAAAAAATTTGGATTGGATGCAGATGCTGTTTTCAATGGTGAAGAGGCCATCAAAGCCCTTGAGAATGCCCCTTACGATCTTGTTTTTATGGACGTGCAAATGCCTGTGCTTGACGGATTAGAGGCAACACATATCATTCGTGATCCAAACTCGAAAGTTCTTAATCATGATGTTCCTGTCATCGCCTTGACAGCCAATGCAATGCAAGAAAATCTGGAGCAATGTCTCGAGGCAGGCATGAACGACTATATCGCAAAGCCTTTAGATCAAAATCAATTGATTGATACGTTACATAAATGGTTGCCTCAACTAAAACACATCGATACTGATAACCGAACTCAAAATGAAGGCGACAAAGAAAAAGATTCAGCTCCTCTCGTTGTCCAGTCACCCATTTGGGATAGAAATAAAATATTGGCTCGTCTCATGAATGACAATGATCTGGTTGACATTATTATAGAAAACTTTATGGCAGATACTCCGATAGTGATTCAAACATTGAAGGATTTTCTTGATAGCGGTGATGCCTCAGGCTTGGAAAGACAGGCTCACACCATTAAAGGGTTGGCTTCTGCGGTGAATGGAGATCATTTACAGAAAGTGGCTGCTGATATGGAACGAGCCGCCAAAGTTGGAGATTTGGATTTGGTTGGAAAACTTATGCATGAGTTAGAATCTTCTTTCAGACAGTTGAAAGAATGTATTGAACGTAGTTGAAGTATGAATAGATTCGCCCGCCTGGAGATCGTTTTGGAGCAATGATTTCAAATAGTTGTTTCCAACTTTTCCTTGACTTTTTATTTGAATTTGCTAAAGATATCAAATTACTAAATATAATCAGTATTAATAAAGGAGTCACACAAACCGTGGAAATAAATATTTTTAAGTCAGGCAAAACGCTGTCTATAAAAATTCAAGGAAGAATAGGAGAAGTTGAAGCAGAAACATTAAAAGATCGGTTTCGCGAAAATCGACTGAATGAGATTGAAACAGTTACGCTGGATATGGCTGACGTCACCCATATTGGAAGCTCAGGAATTGGCAAGTTGATTCTCATATACAAAGATATTGCCTTAAAAAATGGTAAATTTAATATCATTAACGTTCCAGCAGGCATCCTTGCGCTATTAAAATCGCTTAAGTTTGATCAAATTTTTCCAATCTCTGGAATCAATTAGCGGTTAACTTAAACATGGGCGCATTCCCAAAAAGTCGGACTACTTTTTTCTTTCAGTGTAATCCTGGTTCAAAAAAAATAAGAAGGAACGACTGTGTTCCCCATCCATTGGTTACGCCCGGTGGTGTCCTGACATGAAAAGATGATGATAAAGGGTTTTTTTCTTAATGAGTTCTTCATGTGTGCCCGTTTCAACAATTTTGCCTTCATCTAAAACGACAATCATATCGGAATTGACAATCGTGCTTAGCCGATGAGCAATTGAAATCGTTGTTTTTCCTTCCATCAACAGTTTAAGATTTTCCATAACAGCACCTTCAGATTCATTATCAAGCGCTGATGTTGCCTCATCCAATATAAGAATTTTTGGCTCTCTGACAATTGCCCGCGCAATAGCAACTTTTTGAGCCTCTCCCCCTGAAAGACCAGATCCCCCTTCTCCCACATATGTTTCCAATCCAAGAGGCATTTTATCTATAATGTCTTTAACGCCTGAAATGGAAGCTGCTTTATGAATCATATCTATTGAAAGGTTAGAATCACTGATTGCGATATTATCTTTTATCGTACCAGAAAATAATTTCGGTTTTTGTTCTACAATACCCATATGAGATAATATGGATCGAGAGGTCAAACTATTTACATTTTTATTATCAATATATACGGAGCCGCTCTCAGGCTCAAAAAAACCCATAATGAGATGAATTAATGTGGATTTTCCACAACCACTCCGCCCGACGAAAGCTATTTTTTGGCCAGGTAAAATTTCCAGGTTAATATTTGAAAGAACATCCCTTTCCATGCCATCATAACGGAAACATAAATTTTCGATTAATATGTGCCCTTCAATGCTGGTCAACTCTCGATGCTCTTTGCTACCTTCCACAGGAAGTTCAAGAATATCGTTAATACGTTCAATAGAGATGCGAATCTCCTGGATTTCATCCCATATATTGGTCAAATTTCCAATAGGCCCTAACAAAAGTCCAAAAATAGCATTAAAGGCTAAAAACTCTCCAAGAGATAATTCCTGATTGATAACTTTGTAAGCTCCGAATAAAAGAATAGCAATTGTTGAAAATTGAGATAAGGTTCCAACCATCAGGCTTAAATTAAACCCGAAGCGGGCACCATTAAATTCAGCAAGCAATTTGTTTGAAATTTTATTCATCCCTTCTTGATAAAAAAGGTCTTCACCAGCCAATGATTTTACAGACTGTATTCCAGTTAGCATTCTGATGACAAAGGATTCATTTTCTGTATTGGCATTAAACACCTTTTTATCATTTTCTCTAAGTTTTTTAGAGCTTATCATGACGATAAGAGATTGAATAAATATAAATACCAACCCGATAAATGAAAGAAAAAAATCTTTTATGAATAATTGACAAAAATAAAAAAAACCGACACAAACGTCCATTGTTAAGGTCATGCCTGTTTGTGAAAACAAATCAATAAGTTTACGATTTTCATTAAATCGTGTGATGTATTCTCCGACATTATACTTTTCATAACTATTGGGCCTTAACAATAATATATGATTAAAAAATTTTGCATTCATGACCGATTCAATTCGTTGAAAAATTGTAACAATCAATAATTGTCTGAGCATGCCCCCAGATAATTGAAACAAAGTAACGCATATCATCCCGAAAAGCATAACATGAAGCAATGATTTATCATTAAAAATAAGAACTTTATCCATAATTATCTGTGTAAAAAAGGGTGCTGCAAAACCAAAAATCATTAAAAGAAAAGTCAGTGTAAGTATCCAGTACAGGATATCATTATATTGAAGAATCATTTCAAAAAAACGCCGGTATATACTTAATAATTTTGTGGAAGCCTGTCTGAACTCGGGTGTGATACTGACCAACAGTATTTCATTGTCAAATATATCGTTAAATTCATTGCGAGGTATGCATCGAAAGCCTTTTAAAGGATGACTGCAAATCACATTGCGATGATTGATTTCATAAATAACCTGAGGAATTTTTTGTTCATCCATTATTATGGCAGGTAAGGGGACGTTTTGAAGCGTATCTGGAAGAATCCTGACTTTTCTGGTAAATAAGCCTGATTCTTCCAATAAATGGCTCATATCTATAAACGTATCATTGCTTTTATTTTCTATTTTATTAATTGAATATTGACGCCATTTTCCAGGCAATGGTATTTTTTTGATATCTAATATCAGATTAATACACGCCATCCCTGCAAGAGATTCATGATTCACTTTAACACAGGGAATCTTGTTTGCCCCCCCAAATTTGTAAATCTTATGCTCTGTTAATACAAACTCAGGGTTTAGAATTTTTTCTTTTGCTTTTTTGTCAGAAATAAATGTCTCACGCCGTTGAAGTCTATTTTTAACAATATTTTCTATAAAATCCTTTATTTCAGGTAAAATATTCTGGAATGTTTCCCGTGAAATTTTAAAAAGAACCGTGTCTTCAATAGCAATTGCCGATGCAAGGCGTGGTTGAGATTTGAACAATGATATTTCACCGATGATTTCTCCGCTTCTGCAAATAGCAAATGTTTTATTTAATTCTTCTTCAATAATCCTGATACTTCCTGTTTTTACAACATAAGCGGCATCACCATAATCACCTTTATGAAATATATATTCATTTTGGTTAATTTCACAATATTCAATAACATTATAGAGTATTGTGATATGATCAGAGGATAATTTTGAAAAAAGGGGAACTCTTTTTAATGAAATAAAACCCTGTAAATATTGAATCTGCTCAAAAATGGTGCTTTTAATTTTCTGATTGATGACAACACAATCATTAAATTCATTTGCCGGTAATTTAAGTACGGTCAGCCTTCCGGAAGACCTTACTGTAGCACTTGCATATGCGTTATGATCAATAGATTGTTCACCAAATCCGTCACTTTCTTTCAAGCTGATTAAGGACGTATTATTATTTTCCTGATCAACCAGACGCGCTTTTCCTTTAACAATAACGTAATAGCCATCAACCGGTTGGCCCTGACGAATGATGACTTCACCAAGTTTATACTTACATTCCACAAGCAGTGGAAGCACTTTTTGTAGGTTGTCATCTGGTAGCAAACCCAAAATAGGATTATTTTTAAGAATATGAATAAATACATCAGAACCCGTGTTTTTTTTTTTCTGCTCGTGTGTCAGTTGTGATACAATCGAATGGCTTTTTAATGAAATCAGTTTTTCTATAAATTTTGAGTATTCAGAAAGTGATGCTTTAATTTTTAGATTGTTTATCACCAGTGTATGGAAAACTTTTTCTGGTAATTTAAGGACAGTCAGATTACCCGAAGATTTAACTGTCGCTATTAGGTGATTATTTTTAAATATACATTGCTCACCGAAACCGTCTCCCTGTTTCAGGTCTGTTACGGTCAAGTTATGATTAAGATCAATTAAACGGGCTTTTCCCGCTACTATTAAATAATAGCCATCAACCATATCTCCCTGTTGAAGAATAATATCGTCAAGTTTATAAGAATGCACTCTGAATTTTGGAAGAATCATCTCCAGAGCGTTATCTGTTAACTGACTGAAAATAAAGTTTTTCTTTAGTGTCGCCAGAAGGTTTTTTTTCTCAAATTTCATGCAATAGCTCGTCTGTAAATGGGTCATGTCACGCTTAGGAACTACAATTTAATAACACCCTCATGTTTGTCAACAGTTGGGCTTCCAAATGTAAAGATTTGGACGTCTGACTAACCCATTATGGGAGTCATCAAGTACTTAAAAATTGTAACCTCCTTCTATCATACAATTTGAGAGATGAAAAGAAGGCAGTCTGTTACAATTTTTTCGCTCCGTGACGATGCAATTCAATAAAAATCTTTGCCAGAATATTGACTTTACAAGCCTAAAAGCGTATAGATATCAAAAATAATAAAATAAATCAGGATATTAACCAATGAAAGTTTTATTGATATCAGCAAATAATGAAACCATAAGCATGCCAGTTCTACCCTTGGGGCTAGGTTGCATTGCACGTGCGACAGAAGATGCGGGGCATGATATTCAATTAATCAATATGATGGATCATAGGGACGGCCTCATTATTCTTAAAAAGTCCATTGAGGAATTTAATCCCCATGTTATTGGAATTTCAGTTAGAAATATAGATGACCAGGTGATGACACCACAAAAGTTTCTTCTTGAGCCTGTTAAATTCATGATTTCTTTTTGCCGAAAATGTACAGATGTTCCTGTTGTTATAGGAGGCCCAGGGTATAGCATTTTTCCGCAAAGTGCTTTGGATTATCTCAAAGCCGACATGGGGTTTCAGGGTGAAGGTGAAAAGTCCTTTCTTTTACTACTGGAAAGACTTGAAAAAAATGCTAATCTTGACGGGATACCTGGTCTATATTTACCATTAAAAGGATTAATGGGAGAAAAAAAAATAATAACCTGTTTAGATGATTATCCTTTACCCTTACCCAACATTCATATTTGGGCACCTTCTGAAATGCAAGATCAAACAATTTGGATACCCTTTCAAACTCGTAGAGGATGTCCCATGAAATGCACCTATTGTTCAACGTCAATTATTGAAGGGGAGATCCTGCGGACAAGAAACCCTCAATATGTGGTAAAAAATTTATCCCAATATTGTGATGCGGGTTTCAATTATTTTTACTTTGTTGATAACAATTTCAACTTGCCACTGTCTTATGCCAAAAAAATCTGTGACCTAATTATTTCAGAAGGTTTAAATATTTCATGGCGTTGTATTGTATATCCATGGAAAGTGGATACTGAGTTAATCCAAAAAATGTCACAAGCCGGTTGCAAAGAGGTAAGTCTGGGTTTTGAAAGCGGATCTGCAAAAATACTCCAAAGTCTGAATAAAAAATGTCAACCACAAGATATTATCAAAATTTCGGAGACATTCAAAAAATTTAATATTAAGCAGATGGGATTTTTATTATTAGGCAGCCCATTGGAAACAAAAGAAACTGTTCAGGAAAGCCTTGATTTTGCAGATTCATTAGAACTTGATTCCATGCGAGTGACTGTGGGAATTCGTATTTATCCCTATACGCAATTGGCGAAACAAGCTGTTGATGATGGTATCATCAGTCCGGATGACAACATTTTATTTCCTAAGTTTTATATTAAAAAAGGTTTGGAGCATTGGCTTCAATATAAGATTGATGATCTTAAAAAAGATAGACCCCATTGGTTTTAGATTGGAGTCCCCAATCTTTAGATTTGGGAGTCTTGCCCATGTGGTTATTGATAAAGATGTGACCCTTTTTTATGACAAACAATGAACCATTTGCTCAATAATACTATCTAAATAAAACCAACCGGAACGTTTCAATCGGCACCATTCCGGTGTTTTTTCAATATAGCCATCCATTCTTAAGGGGTCCAGTACATCTGAAAAAATATCATTAAAATATAAAGAAAAACGCTTTTCAAACTCTTTAACCTGAATACCTTGTTGGGTTCTAAGTCCTAAAAAAATGGCCTCTATCATGTGTTGTTGCGGGGTGAGGTGTTCGCTGCCATCCACCGGATCACGATATAATGAAAGACGTTTAATATACTGAATGACATCTTTCACATTCCAGAACCGTCGATTGTCTAAAAATGAATGGGCAGAAGCGCCGAATCCCAAATAAGGTAACAGCGCCCAATATTTTTGATTGTGCCTGGATCGAAACTCAGATCCCCATGCATAATTGGATGTTTCATAATGATCATAACCGGATTGTTCGCTAATATCCATCGATGATGTCATCATTTGAGCCACAATGTTCTCTGATAATGGTTTAATCGTGTTCTGTTTCATTTTTTGATACAACGGGGTTTCAGGTTCATAGGTGAGAGAATAACATGAAAGATGCTCTGGTTTGTATTCTATGGCTATCAGAAGGTCTTTTTCAAAATCGTCTAAGGTTTGTTCGGGTATACCATATATCAAATCAAGGCCAATGTTTTGAAATCCTTTTTTTTGGATCAAGTCAATGGCCTGGTGTGCTTGAAATGCTGTATAAATTCTTCCTAACTGTTTTAAATGGATGTCATGAAAAGATTGAATGCCCAGGTTGATACGATTGATTCCAGAGGACTTCCATGCAGTCAATTTTTCTTCAGTGAGTGTTCCAGGATTGGCTTCAAGGGTAATTTCTGCATGTTGAATAACCTGCCAATGGTTTTGGATGCTCTCGCAAATGCGCTCAATCTGACTTGGATCCAATACAGACGGCGTTCCACCGCCATAATAAATGGTATCCACAGGTAAATGAATCGTTGATTTTATTTGAATTTCTTTGATCAACGCATCAATGTAGTCTGGTATGAATTGACACGTCGGTATGGAGTAAAAATCGCAGTAAGGACATTTTTGAATACAAAAGGGTATATGAATATACAGGCCTATGTTGCGTTCATTGTTTGTTTGTATTTTTTCCAAGATCTATTATTTCTGAGAGGAACAGGGGAATAAGAATGAGCCCATTCTTATTCCCATTCTTATCTTTATAATTGATATAATTCATCGCCTTGAATAACCTTGATGTTATTTTCTGTCAGCACTTTAATGGCTGCCTCCAGATTATCAAATCGGAAAATGTTCACAGCCATACCCTGACGGGAAGGAACAAAGGCGTATAGATATTCAATATTCAGACCGGATCGATCAACAATTTCAAGGACAGTATTCAATCCACCGGGTTCATCCTTGATTTCAACAGCCAGGACATCTGTTTTGCTAAATGTATATCCCTGGCCTTTGAGGGCACGTTCGGCTTTAGCGCAATTATCCACAATGATCCGCAAGATACCGAAATCTGTCGTGTCAGACAGGGTCAGGGTTCGAATATTGACATCATTGTCTTTTAATAACTGAGTGACTTCTTTGAGCCGTCCAACTTTATTTTCTAAAAAGATTGATAATTGTTTGACAAACATTTATGCCTCCTTGTTTGATTCTCATGAGTTGTCTTTTTTTAAATCTTTCGATTATCGATGACACGCTGAGCTTTTCCCTCACTTCGTGCAATGGTTTTGGGCTCTACCAATTTAACTTTTGTGGACACACCAATGGTTTCTTTTATATTCTTGCTAATCGAATGTTCCAACGTTTGAAGGACTTTTATTTCATCGGAAAATACCTGCTGTCCGACCTCAACCATGACTGTGAGCATGTCCAGATTGTTGATACGATCTACAACAAGCTGATAATGGGGTTCAATATTTTCCATGTCCATCAATACGCTCTCGATCTGCGATGGAAACACATTGACACCACGGATAATCAGCATATCATCGGTTCGTCCAGTGACGCGATTCATGCGGACATGGGTTCTGCCACAGATGCAGGGTTCTGGATTCAATGCAGTAATGTCACGGGTTCGATAGCGAATGACAGGGAAAGCTTCTTTGGTAATGGATGTAAACACCAGTTCACCCGTTTCACCAAAAGGCAGGACATCGCCTGTTTCAGGATGAATGATCTCTGGAATGAAATGATCTTCAAATACATGAAGCCCTTTTTGAGCTTCAACACATTCAATAGAAACGCCCGGCCCGATGACCTCGCTTAAACCATAGATATCCATTGCTTTTAAATTCAATTTTTGTTCAATTTCCTGGCGCATGCTCTCAGACCAGGGTTCTGCACCAAAAATGCCTGCCTTAAATTTTAAATCTTTGAAATCTACACCCATTTCTGCAGCAACTTCAACCAGATGAAGTGCATAAGAGGGGGTACAAGTGATCAATGTCGGACCAAAATCCTGCATGATAATGACCTGGCGTTTTGTGTTTCCACCGGATATAGGAATAACAGAAGCCCCCAATCGTTCAGCACCATAGTGAACCCCCAAACCTCCGGTAAACAGACCATAACCATATGCGTTGTGAATGATATCGCCCGGGGTGGCGCCTGCTGCACATAATGACCGTGCCATCAGCCTTGACCAGGTATCAATATCTCGTGCAGTATATCCAACAACAGTGGGGCGGCCCGTTGTTCCAGATGATGCGTGGATTCGTACCACATTTTCCATGGGAACCGCAAACATGCCAAAGGGATAATTATCTCGTAAATCTTGTTTTGTTGTAAAAGGTATATGCTTTAAATCTTCCAGGCTTTTGATATCTTTGGGCTGAATTCCAGATAAATCAAATTGCTTCCGGTAAAAAGGCACCGTCGCATATACACGGGACAAGGTTTCTTTCAATCGCCGCAGTTGAATAGCTTCAAGTGCTTCTCGCGGCATTGTCTCAAAATCCATATTGTAAATCATTCTCGTATTAAATCCTTTCTTTTCTTTACTCATGAGTCAATTTTCGAAAAAAAATTGTATGCTTTCAATGCTTTTTCGAAAATTGCACCACGTCATCGGCTATAATTAAAAAATAAATATCATAAATTTCATTGATATTCAATTTAAGATAGCCCTCTTTCACTTCCCATTTATTCCTATAGGCATATAAGAATATTTCAATAAAAAAGGATCAAAGACCTGAGCAATGTACAAGAACTGGTTATGAATAATCGCTGTAGATGCCGCACTGATATCAGTGCCATCATTACGATAAATCAGCGTACTCGTTGAAGGGTCATTTGTAAGATTCGGATTGACAAGGTATACGGCAGTTGGAGATATGGAATCTTTACTTTTATAATGCTTTAAAAAGGCCCAATTGCTTAAATGAGCAGTGATTAACAACCGCCCCTGATATGGCATGATATTATCCAGTCCTTTTATCCGGGCAATGGTTTGTTTATTTTCTAAACGCCCATCTAACTGTCTTTTAAATTTCAACAATTCATTGCCCAGTGTTGTCGATACAAAAACATGATCCGATTGCGCAAGAATTCCATTTGCATAGCACATATTTTTAGCAACAACCTGCCATGCTTTTGTTTTTGGCTGATAATGAACAATTTCAGATACCGCTCGTTTAAACAGTAAATCAAATGAAGAGCGATAATCATTGGTGACATAAATTTGACCATCTGGAAGGACCGATACATCGTTGGGCGACCACAAGCATGTTGAATTCTCAAGCACATCAATCAATAGAAGATCATTCTCAAACACTTCATAAACAGCAATCGCATTTTCAATCCTTTGATTGTGATGATATGGATCATGTAAAATGACATATAAATAGGTCTGTTGGCCAACATGACGAATATCCATGCCATGAGGTTTGTAGGCTTTAAATCTATTATTTTCACCGGTTCTTTGAAGTTTTTGAGTGGCATGGGTTGTTAAGGATAAAGAATAAATCCCTCCAAATGTTTCAGGCTTTCGTCGCTCATGAGATGAAATAAGCAAGCGTGGTGGATTGTTCCATTGATCCAGAACAAAATCCTCAGGGCCGTCTGCAACATATATTCGTTCACACATCTTCGTTGCTTCATCATATTCGGGAAAATTCTTTATTTGATGACAGGCAGTGAACGTGCTGTTCATCAATCCAAAAATAAGGATCATTTTTAAAATGATCCATCCTTTTAAATAATATGTCACAAGGCAATCCTTTCGTGAATGAACTCACATAAAGCTAAATTGTCGAATCGGCATATCAGAGTGGCATCTGTGCTTCTATTCGCTGAATATCCTGTGGAATATCCACTTCTGGCGAATCAAATTCTGTAACAACAATTCTGATCTGCATGCCATTTTCTAAAACGCGCAACTGTTCCAATTTTTCGACATTTTCAAGGTGTCCTTGGGGCAATTCGTGAAAAGTGTCCAGAAACCGACGGCGATAGGCATAAACCCCCAGGTGTTTGTACATGTCATCCGATGCCTTATCCCGACCAAATGGAATGGGTGCGCGTGAAAAATAGAGGGCGCTGCCATTTTTATCAAAAACCACTTTGACATCTTTGGGGTCAATTTTTTCTCGTAAATTGATTATTCGAAATGCCAGGGTGGTCATATTCAGTTGAGAATCTGTTTTAAAGGGTTCCACCACTTGATCCAGACTTCGAGGATCGATCAATGGTTGATCTCCCTGGACATTGATCACAATATCTTGTTCCGATAAATTCAATAACTGTGCGGCTTCGGCCAAACGATCCGTACCAGAACGATGAACCGTATCAGTCATGATAACTTTACCACCAAAACCTTCAACAGCCTGTCGTATGCGTTCATCATCGGTAGCGACAACAACAGTGTTGGCAGACGTTGAACGGGAGGCTCGCTCATAAACATGTTGAATCATAGGCTTTTTATGAATTAAGGCAAGTGGTTTGCCTTCAAATCGGCTCGATTGATATCTTGCCGGAATAATGACTGCAAATTGCATAAGGTCCATCCTTTTTGTTTATCAATAGATTTCAATAAGTTGATTTTGTTATGGGGTCAAGATTGCTTGTTTCTTTCACTAATGACCGATTTAACAGCATCAAGCATTTCGTTAATATTAAAAGGTTTTAAAAATGTATGCATAACGCCAAGCGTTTGTGCAATATCAAGATAAACCTGAGCATTGGTCATGCTGCCCCCTGACATGGCAAAAACAGGCAAATCCGGAAAAAGATTTTTAAGTTCATTAATCGTTTCAATGCCTTCTTTTTTGGGCATGATTAAATCTGTGATCAAGATATCAACGGGATTATTTTTTATATAATCAATGGCTTTTTGTCCGTCATCGACGTCGATAACTTGAAACTGTTCAATCTCGAAAATCTGCCGCAGCATTGTTCGAAGGTATAGATCATCATCACCCATGATCGTTTCTTAC
>PEAL01000162.1 GCA_002753725.1 Deltaproteobacteria bacterium | reverse complement strand
GTTATCAATTTTTCAGTAAGGGCAATTTTTTCGCCCCTCATTGCGCTGATAACATCATCATATTGTTTATTTTTAACCTGTTGTGTTTTTAACTGTACTTCAAGATAATTGATTTCCATTCTCGCATCAACTTTTTCTTCCTCAAAAGCACTGATAATATCGGTCAGTTTTGCCATTTCTTTTTTCATGCTGTCATGAGCAATCATCAAGTCACGATTTCTCCTGAGAGCATCATTTTTTTCTTCTTCGACATGAGAAATTTCAATTTGCATTTCTCTTTTGGAAGGGATGTCAATTTCCATTTGCTCGATTTTTTTCAAGAGTTCATTTTTTTCAGTTTTCAACTTTAGAATCATGCCTTTTGAGGTATCAATTTCTCTTTCATAAGCAGCGTTCAGGTTAAGAACTCTTTCAAGCTGGGCTTCCATGTTTTTGATAACAAGGAGCATATCGGAAATGGTTTTTTCAAGATCAACAGAAAAAGTGCCTTCTTTCAGTACCTCAAGTCCTGAAATTTGAGGCATGACAAGATCATCTAATGCAATATGGGATGTTTGGGATTGCCGGGTATCTGACTGCACACTCACGTCAATATCCGTATGTTGTTTTTCATTAATTTCTGTACTAATCATATGTTCGCTCCTTTTTCAAGATGACATCAGTTTTTCACAGATGAACGAATAAACTCACTTTCCTTTGTATTTTTATAGAAGCTGAGTTTTGCCTTGTTTTCAATCTTTTTCATATTGTTATACAAAGCATTCATTGCATCCGTGCATGTTTTGGTTATTTTATCATCCAGGTTTTCCGCATCCCTGAGTTTAACAGGTATCTGCTCTTCAAGTATACCGACTTGTTCCACCAATGTTCCAATTTCACCTTTGATAAATCCCAAATCATTCAACAGGGAATCAATGGCTATAAAATTTTTGTCAAGCCTGGTTTTAAGCGAATGATATTCTTTGTTCAATTGTTTTTTTTCATTTTCCAGAAAATCAATATTATTTTCCAGAAATTTTTTCTCCGACGCCGGATCAGCGAAGGAGCTTCTGCTTTCCTGTAATTGCTCTACAAGAGATTGATTGGTTTTTCGTTTTCGGTTCAGATCTGTATCAAGGGCGTTGATCTGATGGCTTAAATAATTATTATCCGTTTCAAGCCGTTCAATTTCATTGAGCAATTGTTCTTTTTTGACCAAACCGGTTGATATATTCATGGATGTTGCCCTTTATAGTATTAGGATTGATATTGATGATCAGGTTATGAGGTTGATGGATATCCTTCTAAAATGTTCATCCATCATTGTCAGAATACATTAGGATTTAAAGGATTTATAGGATTAAAGGATTAACATGATGTATTTTGAGGATAAGACTTAATCCTGTAATTCTGATTCTCTGACAATGATGAGCTTTAAAGAGTACCTGCTTTCACTGTCTATGACTGTTGAGCTGAAGCCTCTTGATGTTCCATAATATTTCGAATGATTCTGTTTTTGGTAAAACTTTCAGAAACTTCCAACCCCAGTTCTTCACTCATCTGGATTAATTCACTTTTATCCAGCTTTTTCAATTCTGATTTTTTAATCTTATTGTCTTCAGAGGTATCATTTTCCTCTGATGGTTGTGATTCATCAGAAAGATTCATTTCTGCGGTCGATGCTTCAGATGATTCTTGAGTGTCTGACTGTTCATCGGAAGCTGCAACCATGTCTGTTTGAAGTTCTGGTTCAGATACAGGTTCTGGCACAGATACGAGTACAGGCTCAACAATCGGTTCTGGTTCAAATATGGGTTCTGGTTCTGGCAGAGGGACTGGCTCAGACAAAAGATCGGCTTCCAACATGCTGTCTAATTCAGTAGACTGGGCGGCATTAATTCTTTTTTGTTGCCACCATTCTTTGACATTTTTGATGGACTGGGAAAGGGAATCTCCGGTTAATTGTGTATCAAAAGAAATTTCTTCGCCAACAATCATTTGGATGGCTGACAATGCCTTTTCTCTAATTTCCAGGCTGTTATCCCCTAACAATTTAATCAGAGGTATCACAGCGGCACGATCTCGAATATTCGCCAGGGCTGATATCGCAGCTTTTTGAACACGATTGTCATCATCATTTAAACATTGAACCAACGGAGGAACGCCGTCAGAATAGTCTTTCCAGCCAATAAAAGTCACAGCGGTTTTTCTGACTTCCGGATGTTCATCACGAATAGCTTGAATCAAAATATTTTTTAAATCGTCATCATCAATCATTTTATATAAGCCCCTGAGGCTGGCAATACGTACCCGATAATGTGGATCCTGTGCTTTTTCTTTGAACAGCGGAATTGCGCGCAAATCATTTAAATTGATCAACGAATTGATGGCTTCGGATTTGAGGAAGGGATCGTTATCCCTGCCAATCTCAATGAGAACTGGAACTGCAGCAAGATTTTCCATTTTTGAAAGCTCAGCCGCTGCCAGTACCCTGATTTCATTTTCAGGATCAAGAAGATCTTTGGCTATGGTTTCAAATTTTGCACGCTCAGAAGTTGTTTTGAAACTACCGGTCTTGATAGCGGCTTGAATAGCCCTGTGTGTGGATTTCTGTAAGAGTGTCATGGATGGTGCTGCGGGTTGTTTTTGGATTTCTTTTTCTTTTTCAAGTTTTGCGCGAGCAGCTCTTGCACGAGCAACTTTGTCCATGTCAAGGGTACGCTGTTTGGGTTCTTTTTTAGGGGCAGCTTCAGGAACAGCCTGTTTTGCTGTTTCCAACTCGGTAATGCGATCTTGTAGTCGATCGATTTCTTTTTCATACCCCCGAACATCAGTAATTAATTTTTTAACGGTTTCCTGCTCAAGAGGGTTTTCTTCATTGGTTCTGGATCCTTCTTTTCCGATTTTATAATATAAAGAAGCGATCTTTTTTTCTCTTTTTTTTATTTTTTCTCTGATTTGTCGTGCTTCTGCAACGGTCAATTTTCGTCTTGCAGTACTTTTTGGCGTACTCTTTGCCTCTTTGATTTTTTTGATACGTTCATTCACATACAGTTTTGCTTTTTTTGAATACTGTTCAGAAACATCTGTTGTTTTTTTTAAACCATTTTTCACTCGAATACAGGTGTAAGAAATGCCATCATAGATGTTCACCACAGCATTGCCACTTTCATCAATGACTTTTGCCATGAAGCCTGAGACGCCGGTTCGTTTTGTAGACGTTTTTGCCATTGTTGGATCTCCTTATCTTTTCTGGTTTCTTATTTATTGCACATCATCTTTTCAGGCTAAAAATGCTGAAAATCTATGCCTGTGCACACGTGGTTTTCATATAATTCTTTCTTTCTTCTAAAAGTTTTTCGATATCGTCTGAAATAACATCCAGTCGATCAAAATATGTTTTCATTAATGTGTCTTCAGAAAAACGTTCAGCAAGGGCAAGATCTTTTCTTCTAAGAACGGAAAGCCTTCGTCCAATTCGCTTTTCCAGGATGTCTTTCTCTTTTTGAAGCTCTTGAATGTTGTAAGTGAGCTTTATTCCTGTTGTCGATTTTTGAAAATTGCTTTTTATACTTGTTGTCGATTTTTGAAAATTGCTTTTTATACTCGAACACGCAGTGTCAACTTTTTCGGAAAAAAGATCACCAATGGATTTGAGCTTCTCGCTATAAGTTACGGTCATGACTATCTCCTTTATGCTTTATTTTTTTTTGACTGCTTTAACTCTTTGTTTTCCATTACAATCTGTTGTAGCAGCGCAAATTGTTGTTTGTCGACTTTTCGTTTGGTCGCTTGTTGGGGTTGTTTATGGTGATGGTTGGCTTCCAGTTGTTGCAATCGTAATTCAATGCGTTGAATGGTCTCATTGATTTCTATTAAACGTTGCGGATCAACGTCAGGTTGAATGTGAATTTCACGAATCAACGATTGTTTATAAAGACGCCCTTTGGGATGTTTGAACATCCTAAAAGGTTCAATAAAGGAACTGTCTATTTGTCTGATAACGCTGTGTCCGCAACGATTAAGCATCATCCAGGTTAGCAGTCCAAAATAGTCCAGGGTTGATTGCATATAATTAAAACACACATGTAAATGATTTGTTTTAGCTGGCATATGATCACCCCTTTAATTATTCGTTTATTAATTTCTTTAGGAATCACAACAATATAACATTCCCTTGGATGGAGTCCCAAAGCTTTAGCTTTGGGAGTCACAGGATGGAGTCCCAAAGCTTTAGCTTTGGGAGTCACAGAAAAGTTATTTAATCGTGATTCCTAAGGATCTCCCAAGGGACTTCAAATGGGAAAGTTATTTAATTGTAATTCCTAAGGAACCAAAATTAATGTTCAGCAAAACCTGTGTATTTTCTTTTATAATGATTATTTTTACGGTCAATAATCGTTTGTAATGCTATATCTCCATAAGCTGGCGTATGCTTGGCGTACGGGTTATTTTTTCCCTTTAACAATAGATCTTTTTCACTGAAGCTCTCCAAGTGTTGAAGATGCGCGTTTTCTTTCAATAAACCGTTTACGATAAACCATCAGCGCTGTTTCACTGGATTGATTGATTATATCTCGATTGGAATGGGCACTGACTGCCATTGCAAGAATAGGAATCGAACAGGATATAATTCTGGCAACCATTGATACCGCCAGTCTTTTTGCATAGCGATCAATAAACTTTGTGGACACCACTGTAATCCCCTGGTAGGACTCTTTGTCCTGTTCTTTTTTTAGCAAATCGATATCCTGAAGTATTTTGAATTTAACATCTGATCCACCGATTCCACCTTCAATAATTCTCAAAATGATTTGCTTTTCAATCAGATCGTCAGGATCAAAGCCATAACAATAGGCAATATTTTGAATCATATGAAAATCCTGAAGCAATAAGGTTGTTAAATCAACCGTAGCCAGCAATTCTCCACCAATTCCAGCAACGGCACCATGCAGAGCGGCTGTTTTTCTGTGAAAATTGATTTCTTTTTCATTGCATTCATCCAAAAGTTTCAGACTGATTGTTTTTAAGTCTGAAATGTCTTTCAATTCTACGCCATGTTGACTGGCTTTTTGAATAATCCGTTGGGGATCAACGGTAAATCGTGATGCATACAACATTTTTTCTACAAGGATTCGAATGGCTTTTTCGATGCTGGAAAATTTATCCTCACCAATTTTTTTGAGCATGTAGTCAATAGGCAAAGAAATTGTATCCTGAAATTTTTTTTGTATACCGGTGTATCTTTCTTTTTCCCATTGTTGAATGGTAATCAAGCTTCGAATTTCATACTTTTTTTGCTCGTAATTTTCGAGATTATCCATTGTTGCAACCTTGATTACAGGCTTTCCTGCCAAATCTGGCACGCCTCATAAATCCAAATCTTTTTGGCGGTACACAATCCGGTGCTTTTATATCAGAATCTTCAAATTTTGAACGATAGCGGGTGCATTCTTTCCATACATAAATATCTGAGGCTACATTGTCATCCAGTGCGATGTCCGCGCCTTCACATTGAATGACAATGGCAGGTTTTTTTTGTTCCATTCGAATCATCACGCCCGAACGAATTTGCAAGTCATCAATTTTATTCAGTCGGGATTCTTTCTGATATCCATTGACATATGCCACGCGTGAGGATTGTTGCGGTTCCATTTCAGTGAGGGGCATCACTGCACATTCAGCCGTTTTAACAGCACTTTTGCAGCAATCGCCTTCAGGGATTGGCCTGCCATGTGGGCATTCTCTGGGATGGCCGAGTAGAATGCAAATACTGTCAACCAGTTCACTGTTAACAATATGTTCAAACTCGCATGCGCCGGATTCATAGTCACCGCCCAACGCATCAAAGATTAACCGTTCAGCCAGGCGATGCGCACGAATGATTTTTCTTGCTTTTTCTTCTCCTGTGTCGGTAAAGGCGACTTTATCGTTGTTGATAATGATCAAATTTTCAACAAGCATTTCCTGGATAACACTACTGTTACTATCGGAGTTCATTGCAGATGTTAATTGATTGATGTCATCTGCATTGTTTTCTTTCATGTTCCATAATTTTTCAAGATACTCTTCTTTTTCTGTTGCTTTAATCATAAAATATAATCTCACTTTTATGTAATTAAAAAATCAAAATTAACGCCCAGTTTAAACATCCAGCAAGAAAAAATGCACTGGCATTGATACAAATTGTCATTATAATGGTTTTGAATACGCCCAGCTCCTTGGCCATTGCCACAATATTGGCAAAGCATGGAATAAACATGGTTGTAATCGTTACAGCAACAATACATTGTACCCAATTGAGCATATCTTGCTGGATGAGTTTGATAATCAGTCCAGCAGCGGCCTCGTGCCTGGCCATGCAAAGAATCAAGGCATCGACCATTTCCAGGGGAAGTCCCAACCAGCCCTCAATGACTGGACTTAAAAAAATCTTCGATGCCATCAGCAAACCGGTTTTGTCCAGAATAAACATTGCAACGGCAGCATAAATAAACACAGGCAGTGCTTCTTCAAGGAACCAGATCAGACGATAATAGGTTTTCACCAATACAGCTTTTGGAACAGGTAGACGTATGGGCGGAAGCTCCTGGATAAAATCACCTTTTTCTTCACGTTTCAATAATAGATTTAAAATCATGCCTGCACTGATTTCAGCAATGGACAATACGAAAAACGTAATGGCAAATGCTTGAAACCCCATTCTGCCCAATATACTGATATTCAATCCCATTTGTGCCGCACAAGGGATGGCAAATGCAATTAAATAGATGGCAATGTATCGTTCTCGTTTGGATGTTAAGGATTTTGTGGTCAGTGTTGCCATTGTCTTACATCCAAAACCAAGTACCAATGGCATCACTGATGCCCCGCTCAATCCAACTTTTTCAAAAAGACGTTTGGTCAAGATGCAAAGATTGGGAATATATCCAATGTCTTCAAGTGTATTATAAATGATGAAAAAAACAGATAAAATGGGTAACACGGTAATAAAGGCATTGGCCAAACCCAGTGATAGGATACCGTAATCACCAATTAAAAAATCATTGAAAAATCCAGGGGAAATAAAACTATTAATTACATTCGATATTGGAACCCATAAGGTTTCATCCATCCAGCTGGCCAAGACATTCGCCAGATTAACAACAGCAAGATACATGATATAAACGATCAATAATAAAATAGGAATCCCAGTTGATGGCTTGCGGCACAAACGCGCAATTGTTTTTTCAACTTCATAGGGTCGAATGTTCTGCTTTTGTATGACCTCATTGGCGATATCGTCCACCCATTGACTGCGACGTGTATTGATCACTCGATTGATATTTCCAGGAAAATTTTGCTGCGTTTTTTTGACACAGGTATTGATTTCTTCAATATCTGTTTGAGAGATCTCGTTGACTCTGATCAAGTAATCAAGGATGTATGAATCGTTCATCAATACTAATGTAGCAATTTTACGCTGATTTTGGATATTAGCGGGCAATCGGTCCATAATTTGGGTGATGCCATCTTCTATGGTCTGATCATATTGAAATTCAAATTTAATCCCCCGTGTTTTAAACAGGGCTTCTTTGAGTTCATCAATCCCCTGACCATTCAACGCAATGGTTTCAATAACCGGAACCCGTAAAAAATGAAGTAGTTTTTTAGAGTCCAACCAGATGCCCCGTCGGTTTGTTTCATCCAGAGCATTCAAGGCAATAATGAGTGGTTTGCCTAATTCCAGGAGATCAATGGCTAAATTCAAGGATTGTTTTAGCCGCGTTGAGTCCATACACATGATGATAATATCGGGATTTTCCGATAAAATGTACTCTCGTGTACTTGCTTCTTCATGGGATTGTACGTATAACTCATGCAGACCTGGAGTGTCAGTAATTTCACAGGCATGCCCGTCGATTTCGCATAAGGTTTTTTTGTATTCAATTGTTGTTAATAAAGAATTTGCAACAACATTGTATGTACCGGTAAGATAATTATAAACTTGTGTTTTTCCACTATTGGGCAACCCGATAACACCAATTTTCGTAATTGGAATATTTTCCATCCTTTGACTGTTTAATTCTATCGCCATATCATTTCCGCTTTGAATAATTTTTTTTAGTAATGAGGTCTAAGTTAGTAATGAGGTCTAAGAAGGTTCTTATTTGGATAATGAATTTAGACCTCATACCAGAGTAAATAACCAGGCTGCTGTTTAAATTAGGATCAGGGTTCCAATGCGGCCTTGGTGACAGCATAGCTTAAAAGACCAACACCAACAAATACAGCGCCTGTCAGAAGTGCTGCGCCAATAACGCTGGCAGATGCCAAAACTCCTGAGCCATAAGTATAATATGTTGGATCTGACATAAGTCCCAATTTTGAGGAACTGGTTGTTGTCAAAGCAGTACTTGAAGAACTGGTTGTCCCTGATGTCAAGGCATAACCTGTTCCTGTTGATGTTGTACCAGCAGTGGGCACAACTAAGGGTTGTAATAAACTCGTGTCTAAAGCCATGTTTCAGCCCTCCTTTCTTAATTGATTGAAGGTCATTTCCCCATATTAATCGCATAAAGGGAGGTAATAACCGCCGAATTCAATCTTGTTAAGCGACAACCGCTTTATCTTTTTCCAAATCTGGTTCTGCTGTTAAAATCTCATCAATTTCTTGCAATTTCGCACTATTGTTGCGAACTTTTACACCAACAACGATGATTGCTATCAATAAAGCAAGCATAATTACGCTACCAAATGTCATGGTAAATTCCTCCATAGATTATTGTTTTTGATTGTTCAAATGATTGACACCCTTGTAAAGATTCTTTTCTATTTGCTTAAGAGATCATCAATTTCCTGAATTTTTTGTGTGTTGGTATTGACCTTTACGCCAATGGCAACCACGGCAAATACGATTGCAACAAGAAAAACTCCACCGAGACTGATAGCCATAATTATCACCTCCTTTCTATATGATATTTAATTTTTGTTCAATAAAATGTTTTACTCGCCTGCTTTTACAGGTTTATTTCCGCACGTTAAACCCTGCCAACACAGATAAAACTCCCACAAAAAGCATTATAAGGGGGATAACGACACCGACAAAATCAAGGACAGCATACCAATTGCTTGCTATTCCAGCAATTCCCAAGCTTAACAGGCAAACGCCAAGTAAGATATGGACTATGGTCATTCTATGATTCTCCTTTTAGATATTGAATTTTCATCACCAGCATTTTTGCCTGGTTTATGGGGATCGCAAAACCAACGCCGCAATAAACACGGGTTGGAGCATAAATGGCAACATTGATACCAATCACTTCACCATTCATATTGACCAAAGCACCGCCACTATTTCCAGAATTAATCACAGCATCTGTTTGAATTAAATCAACATATTGGCGTCCTTCAATCTTAACCGTGCGTTTCAAATCACTGATAATGCCATGACTGACAGATTGCTCAAGGCTGAAAGGACATCCCACAGCCAAAACTTCTTCAGCCACTTCCTGCATGTCTGAATTGCCTAATTTTACGGTTTGAAGAAAATAACCGGTGTTGATTTTTATCACTGCCAGATCTTTTTCTGGTATGGTTTCAATGATTTTACAGGGATATGTTTTATTGGGTTCATTAAAAAGTGTAACTTTTAAATTGGTAGTATCTGCAATGACATGGTAATTGGTTAAAATATACCCCTGTTCATCAATAATCATCCCAGATCCCATTTTATCACCGGTCAAGGCAGCTGGCGCAAAAAGTATATCATCCGATGGCGGCGGATTTGTTGAAACCCGCTTTCCGGTAATATACACCACTGCTGTCCTGACTTTGGATAAAACATCGCCCAAATCTTCGGTTCCGCAGGAAGCCAACATAATTTGGCTCGTTGTCTGCTGATTGGTCAGACATCTTTCCGATGAATACAGATAAAACCACACTACCGGTATAGCAATGACAAGTATGATCATAAAAATGAATAATAATTTTTTCAGGTTCTGTTTTGCTGACATTGTTATTCCTACAACGTTTTTGTTGTTGTTGTTGTTGTTTCACCTTTAGATTTTGATTTGCTTGACGTTGGCGGTCCATGATCTTCTTCAGCATCCTGCTTTGAATTCAATGATGTTACAGACAATCGTCCATCCTGATACCAACTCAACGCCTGTGCTGCTGTACCTCTAATCCCTGTATACACATCAACATGAAGTGTATTCAACTCTTCAAGGGCACGAATTCCAATATCATTGGTAATCAAAGCTTTTGCTCCCTCGCTGACAATCAATTGGGCAGACTGAACCCCTGAACCCATCAAATCTTTGACATTTGGATTGGCTACAGCTTTGATGGTTCCTAAGCCAACAATGAGAAAATAAGGTGCTTTATCAAAAATATCCGCGACCTGTGATTCAATGGTTGCCCCTGTCGCTGCAATACATACTGATCCAGAACCCTGGCCCGCAATGGTCATGGCCGGTAAATCAATAATGCCTGCCACTGTCGTTGCTGCAATCTGTTGGGTTGCTGCTGGAATCATTGTAGCAGGGCCGGCTGTCAAACTACCAGCAGTCGTTCTTAATAACTGGGGCAACAGATTGAGAACCGCACTCTCACTGACCATCAACGTGTTACACTTTGGACAGGGAATCGTATAGCAGGCTGTTCCTTTCACATGTGGAACCGTTGTACCACATGCCGGACACAAACAATTGCCATCAATGGTTCCCTGTAATGCACCGGTTGAGGTGGTTGTTCCAGCAGTTGTTTGAATCGTCGATCCTCCTGGCAAATTTGCAGGGGCACCTGCGATAGTAATGGCTGTGGTCAATTGACCAATCGATGGACTGGTTGTTATGGCTGTTCGATTAAGAACTGCGCCTTCATTGACCATCAATGTACTGCATCTAGGACAAGGAATTGTATAGCATGCTGTTCCACGTTCGTGAGGAACAGTTGTTCCGCAAAGGGGACACACACAGTTGCCATCAACAGTTCCCTGTAAAGCACCCGTTGATGTTATGGTTCCCGCAATTGTTGTGGGTTGACCGGCTACTGCTATACCAGCAGATGTTTGACCCATTGTGGTCGGTTGACCGGCTACTGCTATACCAGCAGATGTTTGACCCATTGTGGTCGGCTGACCGGCTACTGCTATACCAGCAGATGTTTGACCCATTGTGGTCGGTTGACCGGCTACTGCTATACCAGCAGATGTTTGACCCATTGTGGTCGGTTGACTGCCTACTGCTACA
>PEAL01000161.1 GCA_002753725.1 Deltaproteobacteria bacterium | reverse complement strand
AAAAACAGTTTTTTTCTTATAATTTTTTTTATTTTTTTATGTTCAAAAAAATTTTTGTGATTTATTCCCCGGTATAAAAAATAACAGAAATCATGAAACTGTGCTCAACAATATCTTCATTGAATTCAAGATGCTTAAGAAATGATTTTCCAACATCTCTGCCCAATCGGTATTGATAAGCAATATCCATCGAATATTGTCCTGTCCGGGTAATTCCTGTTCCAATACTCACTCCATAGAAATCATCTGATTTATTTTCAGCAGGTGCAGGATCATAAAACAAGCCAAATCGAAAAGGTATTGCATAAGAATTGAACGTTTGTAACAAATATTCAGTTCCAAATCTTAAATGAATGGTATCTGAAATATCAGACGTTGAATAATCCTGACCGGTAACAGGACTCATTTCTCTACCACTGTCATTTCTTATCAAGAAACGATGCCAGTTCGTATAATAAATATCTGCTGTCATTAACCAGTGCAGATTGAAATTATACAATACGCCAAGCCCGCAAGATAGCGGCATTTCAAGCGTTTCATATAACGTGTACTGATTGTTTACCGGTACATTACTATGGAATCGGGGGACACCATACCTATTTTCAACGAAAAATAGGTATGGTGTCCTCCGATTCCCCCCGCATGGTGTCCCCCGATTCTTCTCTGAGAGGGAGAATGCTTGATGATTTTTCACTTGTTGAGGAAGGATCATTATCAGACGTATTTTCTATTTGTGTATAATTAACAATATGTTGAAAGGATTCAGCTGATGTATTTTTGATGTCTAAAATGGCCTTAATCTGAGACTTATTTAACTGATTTTTAAAGGAAATCTCTCGAATATCCTCGCAAACTCCCTTTACCAACGGCAGATCATGAACAAAAAAACGCTTCCATTCCAGATGTTTAGATAGTTTTTTGAATATATTTTCCACTGGGTTCACAAATTTGTGAACCTGCTGCAAGCGGTCTTCTGAAATCTGTGAGTGTTTAAAGAAGTATTATCAGGCTGATATTTCCGAAATGATGGCACCATTTATTGCTGAACGATGCGGTGGTAATCCCTTTTATATTAGTGCTGTTGTCAGACGATCAGCCAAAATTAGAAAACCAATACACGATATGGATGCATTAAATGAAGTGCTGGCCGTAGACATTACATCCGGATTTATCTGGGGGGAACTACATGATCAGGTCAATCGCTGGATTCATCGGCTCAATAATTTCAATATTACCAAGTGGATTCTTTATCTTTCTGCTCTGGATAAAAACAATGATCTGAAAAAAGATATCATTGATGTCCATAAAATTCAGCAGGCACTCAAAGACTATGAAGGCGTTGATATTGAAATCGAACAAATCCAGGATATTCTTTTGAAACTGTCAAGAGGTGATTTACTGGAAAGTCATATGGGAAGATTCACGCGCATTAAAGACCCCATTTTAAACGATTTCTTGAAAGTATGGGGCCAGATGGAAATGGAGAATATAAAAGCCGGAAAAATAAAAGATTTATTGCTGGATGAATACTACCATTTCAGCAAACGCAGTCTGAATGAATACAAGGGATATCTGGGAGAAATCCATATGAGTCAGATATTACTGGCATCTCAACGACAGACACTTTCAGGAAAGTTTTTTCATTATGCATCAGATATCAAAATCCCCACTTTTGCTTATGTGAATCATCGCGTGCGGTTATCCTCAGGAAAAAATATGGAAATTGATTTGAGTGTAACCAAAATTGCCTGTATTCTGGGGACACGATCCTTATTCAGTGATATAAATCAGCTTAATACGCCGATTTATATCAATAAATAAGGTCATGTCCCCAAAATACAGGCAATTTTGGTTACACTCGTCTGATATCATCATCTAACGTAATGCTGCGTGATATCAGTAAGGAATGCTCGAAAAATAAGTTCCTCATTTTAAATTCGGGGACATGACCTTATTAATTGATAAATTGGCACTTAAGCTAATTTATCAATTAATAAGGATCGTGTCCCCGGAATTAAAATGGGGAACTTATTTTTCGAGCATTCCTAAGAATTAAATCTCACCCAAAAAACCCAAAAAAACATCAACTTTTCCCAATTTATTTTAAACAATTTTATACTTTTTTTCACATTTCCTTTGTTTACAAATAATATACCCCATGTATGATTCTATCATCACATTATTCAATAAATGAAAGCAACCCACGCAAATAAACATAGGAAATCTCGAAAAATAAGTTCCTCATTTTAATTCCGGGGACACGATCCTTATTGATTGACAAATTAGCTTACGCGCCAATTAATCAATCAATAAGGTCATGTCCCCGAATTTAAAATGAGGAAGAGTTATGGTACTATTATATTAAGTTAAGCAGGGCAGGGGATAGTTGTGTACTTATAAAATCACTAAATGGCCGAATTTTTGGAATTGATTTAGCAAGTTTTGTATTTGATGCTTCCCATAAATCCCATGTTGTTTGTAAATTCATCCAAGTCTTTGGGTTTGTGTTTGTAAATTTTCCAATTCGAAGTGTCATACAAGGTGTTAAAGCTCGTTTTTGATTTACCAAGTCGCTAATTGTTTTTCTGGATACACCAAGAGCTTTTGCCAATTGTTTTTGGCTTAAGCCTAATTCCTTTATTATATCTTCTTTAATGAATTCACCTGGGTGAGTTGGTTTCCTCGTTATCATTTTTTTCTCCTTACCGGTGATAATCCTCAAAGATTACATTGTAGGCATTCCCTGTATCCCATTCAAATGTTATACGCCATTTATTGTCTACCCAAATTGCATATCGAGTAGGTTTAAATCCATCTAAAGAATGAAATTTATTAGATGGTGGGAAATACATATCTTCTATGTCAACTGCATCATTGAGAAAATCCAAACGTCGTTTAACTTTTTTCACCAGTTTAGCGTTTATTTTTTTTATGCGTTTTGAATGAAATATATTTTCTGTTTCTTTATCTCTAAATGATTTGATCATTGACAAAACATATCACGCATTAAATTTAGATACAATATTTTTTACTAGATATCTTGGAATGTCTGAGTAAGTTCCCCATTTTAATTCCGGGAACACTAATTCCGGGGACACGATCCTTATTAATTGATAATCCAGAGATTATTACATTAGAAGATAAAGATATCACTATTGATATTAATCTTGAACCAGACAGCTTTGATCCATTTACGCCCACATTATTGTGTTTCAATCAGCGCATCAAGCTTACCTCGCATATCTTCAGACAGAGAATCTGCAATCTCTTATGTACATGAATATAACCTATTGATTTTATTAGTGCCGAATCTTTCGAATTTTAAGTTTTGAATTATGTTCATTTGTGCGTATGTGAATCTGTATCATAGCGACTTTTTGAAAATATAAAGTCGGGCTTCTTTTCGCTGGGTACCGATCACCCTTTGCAAGTTTTCCTCTGAGGGTTTTAGAATTTTTTTATCTTTTAAAAATTGTTCAGCCCTTGAGAGTAATGCAGAAGTTTGTTCCAGTCTACAAGCCTCTTCGAAAAGAAAGGCTTTTAGTTCCGCTTCTTCTTTATTTTTGTATCTTTTAAGGTTTAAATATTTTCTGATTCGCTCTTGATGCTCGGATATTGTTTGTCGTCTTGATTTATACAAATTGATCAACCCAACTGGCATGGAAAGTTGAACGCTGATATAGTTCAAAATGTCTTCAGAAATTTCCAATTGGAACATAGCTGCGATATTGTCCTGTAGGAATTCTATTTTTTATAAAGAACCGGAACTTATTTTATCGGAAAATCATTCAGTGCCTCCCAATAAAGTGAAAGTTTTGGAAGAAAGGGCTTTTGGAGTTCTGTTTTCTAAATATATGTTAACGAAAAATGTTAAAAAATAAAAAATATTTATAAATTATTTTCGTATAATATTCTAATAGGTAACAAAAAATTTATGGAGTTTATTATGAGAGTAACAAAAAATTTTTTCTGTTTCTGTATGTTGATATATTTTTTCATTACACATTCAGTGATTGCAAAAACATTCATTCAACCTCAAAACCCTTTACCCAATCTGTCATTACTTAAGGAAGCCATGCATTCTATTAATCTGGCCGGTTCTTTTTTAATAAAAAACCAGATGGATAATGGATCATGGAAAAATGACCCGGCAATTACATCATTGGTTCTATATGCTTTATTATTAGACCCTCTGTATAATCCTAATCAGACAAGTGAAAAGGCGATTTCCAAAGGATTGGCTTTTGTGGAACAGTTTGTCAAACCAGATGGCGGTATTTATCGTAAAGAATATAGAAATTATGTAACTTCGGTTTGTTTGCTTGCCTTTACTGAAAGCAATCTGATTCAATACAAAGATATCATAAAAAACGCAAAAAATTTTTTGATTACGTTTCAAGTTGATGAAGGTGAAGGTTTTGAAAAATCACACCCCTATTATGGCGGAATTGGTTATGGCGGTGATGATCGACCGGATCTTTCAAATACGCAGTTTGCTCTTGATGCCATCAAAGCGGCTGAAAACTTTGAAGCGCGTTTCAAGGGCATTCCTGAAACAAATCAAAAAATTGAAACAGAAGAAAAACAAATGGGTTTGCATTGGAAAAAAGCACTGGTCTTTCTTTCCAGATGTCAAAATGTCAAACAAGTTAATCAAATGCCCTATGCCATTGATGATGGTGGTTTTATTTACGAAACAGGCACGTACAAAAAAGAAAGAAGCCATTCTTATGGTTCAATGACCTATGCTGGAGTTAAAAGCCTGCTGCATGCCAATATTCAAAAAAGTGATATTCGATTGCAAAAAGCAGTCGAATGGATTTCAAACAATTACACACTTGAAGAAAATCCAGGATTTGGCTCAACATCTTTATATTATTATTACATGACCTTTGCCAAATGTCTGCATATTCTTGATGAAGATATTATCATTGATCAAAAACACAAAAAACATGATTGGCGCACTGAATATTTAAAAAAGCTCATATCGCTGCAAAATGAAGAGGGATACTGGTTGAATTCCAATGGAAGGTTTTATGAAAATGTTAAAGTGATGGTTACAGCTTATTGTGTCATCGGATGTAAGTTTGCTTTAAACAGGAATCGGGGGATAAAATGAAAAATTACGTTTCCATTCTGATTTTCTTTTTGTTGTTCCACACGTTGTTTTGTTTAGAACTTTCCGCTCAAAATGAAATAATGGAACCGATTGTGGTGACATCAACCAAAATTGAAAAACAAGAAAAAAAACTGTCAACCAATGTGATGATTGTTTCTAAAGATGAAATAGAAACATATCAGGCAGACAATGTCATGACATTGATTCAAAAATTATCCGGACAAAATATTATCGATTCAGGAACAGGATCTTATTATGTCGGTTTCAGAGGTAATCCACCAGCACCAAAAGGGGTTTTGATTATGGTGGATGGCATTGAACTCAATACCCCCACAAACTATATTCTTGCTCAAAACATTCCCTTTCAAAATATAGAACGAATTGAAATTATCAAAAAAACATCCTCTTCACTCTATGGCCCGGCAGCAGTTGGCGGTATTATTAATATTATCACTCAACAACCAAAACAGAAAGTTGAAAGTGAGTTATCGTTTTTATACAAAACGTATAATGCAAAGGAAAGCAGGCTTTATTTGGGTGGAATGTCAAACAATTGGTTATATCGCATGAATTATACGTTCATAGATACAAATGGCTATCGAGAAAATAGTGAAAGGGAATATCATATCGTTACGCCTCGCCTTGGCTTTAAAGGAGAACATTTTGATTTAAATATATTGCTTAATATTGTTTCCAATCAAGGACATGTTCCGGGCGGTCTGCCTTTTGATACTTTTCAAGACAATCCTAAAGAATCCAACATGCTTCGATCTGATGGCAAAGGCTTTTCCACAACACTTGGAACAGTAGTGGATTATTATCTATCTGATTCATCAGTTGTGCATTTAAAAACAACACATCGAACAGATGATTGGTGGGCTGAAATGGATAGCAATTATCTTAAAGGTGATGATCAAAAACAATGGAATTCAGAAATCAGCTATCAGAAAGATGTTTTCTTTAAACAATTTACCAATAAATTCCTGACTGGTTTTGAGTATCGAGATTTCCACAGCATGCTGATGATGCATCCTGATGATTATTGGGCAGATAAAACATATTGGTGGAAATCCCAAAATGTTATTGATGAAAATATCCGGGGATTTTTTATTCAAAACGAAATAGACTATGCATCAATGCTTACCGTCGATTTTGGCATACGATACGATCATATCCATATGGCATATGCGGATGATATCATCCCTGACAATTCCAGTGATTCAACACATGAAAAATGGTGCCCGAGAATTGGATTTTCATATTATCCCATAAATGATTTTAATATTTTTGGAAATTATAGTCAGGGCATTCGATCTGTCAATCTTGTGGATACAGTATGGAAACCCAAAGCATCGTTAAAGCCTGAAAAACAAGACAGTTATGAACTTGGCTTTACCCTCAGGCACTGGGATCGATTTCATTACAAAGTCGCAGCTTTTTATGCAACAATCAAAGATTATATTATTGAAACAGGTTCAGGGCAATCAATGGACTGGGAAAATACGGGTGAAGTTGAATCAAAAGGTATAGAGACATCGGTGAACATCCAATTTTCAAAAAATATCCACCTTGATCTTGATTATACCTGTCAATATTCAACGTTCAGCAAATATCAAACACCAACCATATCTTATACTGGCAATGATGTGCCGCTTATCCCAAACCATATGTTAAATCTTAACTTATCACTGTTAACGAACGATTTTGGAAAAATTAATTTCTTCGGTCGATTTGTAGATGAAAAGTATCTGGACAAAGACAATGATTTCAAACTTGATCGTTATTCAGTGTTTGATTTTAAATATACATATAACAATAGCAGGTTTAAATTTAATATTGCCTTAACCAATATATTTAACAAAATCTATACTGATTTTGGAAAAATGAATGGTGGAGCGTATGTTGGATATGTTCCTGTTGTGTATCCTGCTGAAGGGCGTGCTTTATCGGCGAATATATCTTACAGGTTTTGATAAAAAGGGTCGGACCGACCCAATTAAACCCGACCATATTTACAAAAGGAGGTGAATCAATGAAAAAAGAAATGCTTATTGTCCTTATTCTATTCGTCATATTTTTATCTGAAATCGCTCATACAAAATGCTATGACGTTGATGACGATGGTGATGTTGACATCGTAGACATAATGATAGTAACGAACCAATATGAAACTGAAGTCTATGATGAGAATTATGCTTATGATTTTAATCATGATGGTTATGTAAATGAGAAAGACATCGAAATTGTCATTAAAGCCTTTGACACAACAGTTAATGACACACCTGCAATCGTCCCACAATCATATATAATCACTGAATTTCTTCCAGATAAATCATTTCTATATAGAGTGTTGGCATGTTCTCCAGAAAATCAAGAAATGATATATACTCTTACAGATGGCAATACTGATGAAGCTTTTTCAATATCACCAACAACAGGTGATTTGTGGATCAATAATCCTCTTGATTATAAAATGGGGCCTAAATCATATACATTAACAGTTCAAGTTGAAACTGTTAATCACCTAAAAAACTCATCAACAGTTTCTATTTCTTTGAATACTCCGCCAAGCATTTCATGGACAGCATCATCACAAAGTATTGATGAAAGTAGTACCAGTATTGGGGTCACTGCTCAACTATCCAGTGTTTCAACGGCATATGACATTACCATTCCATTGACGATCACAGGAACAGCAGAACGATTAACAGATTATGGCCTTTCAACAAAGTCTATTTTTATACCAGCAGGTTCACAATCCGCAACGATCACAATTACCATTTACGATGATTTATGGGTTGAAGATGATGAAACCATTGAGATCAAAATGGAGCCTACTGGAAATTATGTAATTGAAACGCCTGATTTGCATATCATTACCATTCAAAATGATGATTATGGCTATTTTTCTACACCAGTCAAGCAAACAAATTCGTTTGTGAAATTTTTAGGTGATGTTTTTACAATAAATGACATTCAAATGAGCAAAGGAGATGAAATTGCAGTATTTGATCCAGATGGTGTCTTATGTGGACGTGTCATTATTGATGATAATATGGAAATATATGAATTAACAGTTTATGGTGATGCCCCATCAACCATTGAAATAGATGAAGGTGCAAGGGTAAATGATGTTTTGACGTTCAAAATTTGGGATATGAGCTGTAATAATGAACAAATCATTTCAAGTGAAATGTTTTTTCCTAGTAGCTTATTTGGCAATATCCCTGCTTGTACAACACAACATCCGAAATGGACAGGAAATAACGATATATGGGGACTAAATTTTAATATATTAAGTGATCAGTTTATTCCATTACATCAAGGGTGGAATCTATTCAGTTTTTCAGTGAATAAAGTTTATTATGAGTCAGAAACACCTCCGGATGTCCCAACATTATCCAATGCTGTTTTTGAAAAAGTGACCAGTTTAAACGATGTTTTACTTTCTATTGATGGCAAGTACGATAAAATTAGAAATTATGATATCAATGGTGAACAAACGTTTTATTCAAATGCACCTCCATATTCAAATACGCTGCATTATATGGCTTCAGGATATGGCTATTGGATTAAAATGAATGAACCTGGAGTTCTCAGATTAAGTGGTGTAAGAGCAAAGCCTTCTGATACGCTATCGCTTCATGAAGGTTGGAATCTTATTGGCTACTGGCATACGGATATGCACTATGATTCAAAGACACCCCCATCTGTGGATTTATCCTGTCAGGTCATTGCCACTCAGGTTAGTGAATTAAATAAGGTTTTTGACTTAATTGATGGAAAGTATTCAAACATTAGAAGTTTTGATATCAATGGGGGAAGCGTTTTTTTTCCAGATGTTCCAATCTTCTTCAATACCTTGCATTATATGGCACCAGGTTATGGCTATTTTATAAAAACAACCGAAGATACCGAGTTTGCATATGATTTTGAGCTGCCAGCGATAACCAGTATCGAACCACAGAATGTAAAAAATTCGGGTGATCGCATACAAATAAATGGAAACAATTTTCATACACATGCAACTATTACAGTAGATGGACTTACCCCAACAAACATTACCTGGCTTTCAGAGACATTGATCACATGTGACCTTCCGCCTCATCCAGATGGTCAGGTAGAATTGATTCTTACCAATCCTTTTGGAAAATCTGATTCATACATCCTGACCTATGTTTATTATCCACCGATTGCATACAGTAATACAGTGACAACATCTGAAGATATCCCTGTCAATATAAGCCTGGCAGGTGAAAGCCCAGCTTCTTTACCGCTAACGTTTGAAATAAAAAATCAGCCGTCAAATGGGATATTATCCCAAAATCCACCATATCTGACATATACCCCCAACCCCCATTTTTACGGCACAGATACTTTTCTGTTTATTGCCAATGATGGTGTTTCAGATTCTGATCCGGCAACTATCTCAATAACTGTAGATCGAAGCAGTCACTATGATTTAAAATTAGTGGGAAATGGATATGGTACTTTTAACATTCAATCAGATACAATAACTGCATCAGGAATAATGCTTCCCTATACGGTTTCAGTTCAGGCTGATGAAAAACTCTGTATTGAAGTCTGCCCTGATTCAGATTTTCGCTTAATCCACTGGGCAGAAGATTTACAAGGCACTGCAAATCTTGCATGTATTACAATGGATCGAAACAAAACAATCTCTGCCAATATGATTTTGAAAACGTTTGAATTAAACATACAGGGAAATGAACCCATAACCATTAACAATGAACAACACCATCTGCCATGCAGCCTGTTATTTGATATTCATACACCAATTATACTTGAAAGCGCATCATACAGATTCAATTGCTGGGAGGAGGAAGACAATCAAAATTATCAAAATACTTATCAATTTACAATCCATTCAGATATGACAATTACAGCAAATTTTCATCCTGAACCCGACTGGCAGACAGAATTCCATGTAGACCGATGGGTTGATAATAAATATATTTTTCAGCACAATTCAGTATTTTTAGGCGTGTCCCCTCAAGCATATAGCAATAGCACCACTGTTCTTTCGGACAATAATTCATGTGATATCATCATGATTAACAATCAGTCTTCTGGTGCCCTGAAAAGAAATATTCAACAGAATACTTATGATACATACCAATGGATCATCTTAGTAGATCCTCGTGGCACTATTGGTGAAACTTATGTTCAGAAAACAGCAACACTTTCATGGGATGCATCCACATTCTCGTCTGAAGGTAAATATGTATTAAAAAACGAAGCTGGTGAGATTGTCGTTTCAGACATGCGGACAACGACAGAATATCAAGTCTCAGGAACTTCATATACATCTTTTACAATCATCTGGCAGCGACGTGAAATCTTTGAATTTCATTTAAATAAAGGGTGGAACCTGATTTCGCTTCCCGTTAGTCCGGACACGAAAGAACTAAAACAATTGTTTCCAGATTATGAATCTGCTTATGAATATAAAAAAGGTGCATACATTCCTGTTACAACGATTATACCCGGCAAAGGGTATTGGTTAAAAATACCTTTTCAAAGAGCATATTTAATTTCCGGAAAGTCATTACCTGCTTATACAATTGATTTATCCAAAGGTTTACATTTAGTTGGATGGCCATTTGAAAAAAATGCACTGGATAAATCAATCAGCAATATTTGCTGTTATGTAAATGGGAAATGTGAACAGGTTTTTTCGTTGGTGCCTGGATTTGGATATTGGATAAAAATTGAATAGGGGAGTTGTCTGCCTTATTCGTATTGTCTGAACCATGATTCGACTGATTGATATGATGAACCATGATTAAATAGAGGCACCATCATGGAAATCATATTCATCAGACGAATCATGGTTCAGAAAAAAGGAGGTCATCAATGAAAAAAAGCATCATTATCGTAACATTTATTCTAACATTCATCGTATCCACTCTGGCGCAGGCCAATCCTATACAAAACGAAGCGGTTCAAATTGCCGCAGGATATTATCATAGCCTGGCCATAAAAGAAGACGGCTCGGTTTGGGCATGGGGTAGGAATAATTATGGTCAGTTGGGCGATGGAACGACCACAAATAAAAGCAGCCCCGTGCAGGTGTCCGGCCTATCACATGTAACAATGATTGACCCGGGGAGCGATGCGAGCCTGGC
>PEAL01000160.1 GCA_002753725.1 Deltaproteobacteria bacterium | reverse complement strand
CATAGTAGTCTCCTTATTTTCTTGAAATTGTTGAAAAAGTATTTGTTTTTCATCCTCGTTTATTTCAGAATAAATATCAATAAAGTATATGTATTTGTTATACAAAGTTGATGATACTAAAGCTTGTACCAATTGATTTTGCGGTAATATTTTACTCTATTAAAGAAGATGTTCATTGCGATTGCTATTAAAAATTCCCGCAATGTCAACTGGTACAGGCTTTAATCTGAATAGTCCCAGATATGCTTGACTAATTATTTCAATACGTTCATGGGGTTCATATTTCATTTTGGGTAATAGAACTTTAACAACAGGGACAGGTTCTGGAAAAATACTGAACGGTTATGTTCGGACATAATAGTTCTTGCTCTTTAACATGTTTTCGCTTAAATGAAATCATATAAATGAATAATTAACTGAGAGTAAAAATATTTATGAGAATTGATCCAATACATTATTTAGAAGCATCATCATCCCGCATTGATTCCGCAAGAAAATTACATTTGCAGGCAAGATACTCAGATGCAATATATTTAGCAGGAGTTTCTGTCGAATGCCTTCTACGAGCTTTTATTACTCATAAATTTGACAAAAGGCATGATCTCCATGAACTATTCAAGGCGTCCTCTTTGGAAAAGTTAATTCCTGATAGAAGAAGGCGTGAAGTTGGATGTTGGTTAGGAACTATCTGGTCACGCTGGAAAAACAATTATCGTTACGTTTCTGATGAACGTTTAAAATCAGAATTCAAAAGACTAAAACATGACCGGGGAATATCTGGCGATTACTTGAAAGAAAATTCTCGTATGGTTATTAATTGTGCTTATAACCTTAGAATATTAGGAGAAAATCAATGGCGTCACTTAAACAAAAAATAGAAAATGTTTTTACAAATGCCGCAAGTGAAATTGTCGATCCTATTTTTGATATAGAAGAATCTCCATCACATAAAGTAGCTGGATTTATTATTTCTAACTCTTTTATGAATATGGATCAAATTGATCGACAAAATAAAGTTTGGGATCATTTAGAACGGAATTTACCCTCAGATGATCTAAGCAATATTGTTAGCTTGTTAACTGTTACTCCAGATGAAGCTGAAATCAACACACTTTATTAAATTAAATCTGACAAAACTCCCAAGTTCATTTGTGAAATATAAATATAACATATAGTATCAATAATTAATTATACGGTTAATGCATGAATTATGCCTTAGATCTTATTGAATCCAAAATTTTCTAATATCTTTTAACATCTCAATTTAATAAAATAAATTGAATATTCAAATTGTTTGTTTGTCGGCTAACACCAAAAATATCATATTAGCCGGAATCGTATAAGACTAGGTTATACTCGTAAACTTGGAGCGTAGAGACTGGTAGCAAAATTTATTTATTGATTTAATGATTGTTTTACATTTTTTTCGTATGTGTTTGACTCTGAAATCCACGCACCCGATTATTGTTTGTTCATACACGCAAGAAGAACTATGATTAGTCTGATTCACTATGAAGGGTTCGTTTGCTGAGCAACAAAGCATGCGGTTTTACATTTGATGTATACCAAAGATCGTGGTTGAATCGCTGAGCAGCCAGACAAGCGTTTTTACATTTGATATAGTCCCAAAAACGAGGTTTGATCACTGAGACATCACGCACCTTGTTTTTATATTTGATGTTCACCCAAGATCGTGGCAGATCGCTGAGCAATAACCCAATCGGTTAATTATCAGACCTCAACCAAAGTACGTTGAGGCAAAACACCACGTAATTTTCAAATCTTTACCGTAGTTCGTTGATGCAAAGCGCCCTGAAACAAAGTAATTGGTATATTTTTCAGACATCGAACTAAGAGCGTGGTGTCAGGCAATAATGCTCCCGGTTAGAAATCAGACTTTAATTAAAAATACGCTGGGACGAAGTACTGAACAAAGCAATTCGATTAATTTCAGACATTCACACAAGTAAGGTTGGGATAGATGCAAAGTAGCTTCTCTCTCAACTCAGGCAATTATATCTTGATCTTTTTCATAATCTAAAGCCATTGTTGTTTTAAAATTCGAGATGGCCTTACCCATTCCTGAACCAATTTCTGGAAGTTTGTTTGCTCCAAAAATAATTAAGACAATAACAAGAATGATCATAAGTTCTGGCAGTCCTATACCTAACATTATCTTTTCTCCTTTTTTGATTATTATTTGTTCATTGATGTAACAGGATTAATATCCAGTGCATCGTTATATTTTTCAAAATATTCTTTCCAAACACCCGGGCATTCATAAAAATAAATACATTCCTTACAAGTATCTGCTTTTCTATAATCAGATAATATAATGCTTTGATAATTCTGGGTTAAACCATCAGTATTGAATTTACCATTTCCGGCATTTGCCAGGTCTACTCCTGAGATATCTTCACTATTATGATCGTATCGCTGATGAATATTCACCCAATTGACATATGGATGGATATAACAATGAGGGATTGCATCCAGATACAGTTTTTTACCATGTTTAAGGTAACATCTATATAATTCATCTTTTATAGACTTGTATTGAGGAACAACATTTTCAAAATCTGTCCATGCATTCCCATTTGGGTGTGGAAACGTTAAATTCATTGTGAGAGGCGCGATTGTTTGAATAAAATTAAATGTCTCAATCAGATTCGTGCAATTTTTTTTGGATAACACGGTTTGCGTTGATGTTTGAGCTTGATTAATTCGAATTAAATTTTTAACCCCCTGAATCGTTTCGTGAAAACTCCCTTTTTTTCCAGTGATTGAATCATGAATGTCTGAATCATATGAATGTATGGCCACCAATATAGAATCCAAATAAGTTGAGGCTTTTTGGGCAAATGCGTTATCGCAAAATTGCCTGCCATTTGTTTGGAGATATATTTGATGGGCACCTTTTGATCTGGCAAACTCCAATAATTCAATAAAATCTTTTCGTATTGTGGCTTCTCCGCCAGTAAAGCAAATTTTGTCAAGCCCTGAATGATGCGTTATTATATTTTTGATTTCTTGTGTGGTTAAATCTCTTGTTTTTCGTTTGTCTGCAACAACACAATGAATACAATCATTGTTGCATGCATAGCCTACTTTTAGGTCAAATAACATGTTACCAATCCTCTTCTTTGTTAAATTTTCCCGAATAATGGCTTTTTCCATTTCTTCCCATTCTTGAAACTGATAAGCACTGATTGTTTTATAATTGCATATAAACGCTTTGCAAAGACGATGATAACCATCAGCAACATGATTATCCGGGCAAATAATGATTGGAAAAGATAAGTTTGCACGTTTTATTCTTTCCCAATGACTACCTTCAGGATACCTGCTATAAATGACATCTATTGGACGAATATTTCCAGGAGGTTCCCCCCAACAATTTGAATAAAGGGATTTCATTAAACTGGAAATACTGATTTGCTGTACCTTAGATGGTTTTATTTCCCATAATTTTTGAACATCATATTGTTTGTTTTTGTTGTATTGATAGACTTGCATTTTTTCTGACACTTTTATTTTAATTTATAAGGAAAAGAAGTTCCTGTAGCACCTTCTTCAGGATATGCGTTTCCTTTATACTGAACGATGTACTTATCAGCAGTTGCATCAGTTGTTGCTGAAAATTTCACCACTGGCGTTTTGATTTCAGCAATCCCATGAAGCGATGACCATTCAATTGGCCAGGACAGTATATCTTCAAGCCAATCCATTTCTGTCGAATATCCAGAATTTCTACCAATAGTGATCATTTCAGAAACCTGTTTGTTGGTAGCATCACAATTAAAAGAACAAGGCGCATGATATACCAATTGAATACCAAGCCATCGAAGTAAAGCATTTGAATAAGGATGTCCTTGAATTTCACACAAAGACTCTTTGTTATTATTTTGATTCTTGATATTTTTTTTTAAAGTATTTAAAGCCATTTGCCACGTTGAATCGTAAAATGGTGTATCCAGATTTTGCTGATTCCAAAATGTTTTGCAGCAAGCAGGTTGAAAGGTTAACTGGTCAATTGTTTCCCAATCATGTTTTTTCCAGGCATCTTTTAAAGGAAAAATAATATTTTTGGGACCAATGGCAACCAGATACCTGAAAGGTTTTCCCTGAATGATCTGAGTGGGAAGAATGGCATGAAATCCTTGAGAAAGACCTCTTATTTCAAGAACATCAATACTTAAATTTTTTTCTGGTAAATCTATTTCTAACTGAAAATATTTTATAGGTTTTATGAGCTGCAATGAACATTGTTTTGTTTTAGCAGCATTTATACATGCAATATCAATCCATGAGTTCATAATTTTGTTTATTCTCGGTTTCCATACATTCATCGCATGGTCACTGACCCATGTTGTTCTGACAAAATCCTGAAGCATAAAATCAAGCTTTTTGACTGAATAAGTATTCATTTAATGTCTCCTTTTAAGGTCAATCAATTTTTCAATGGTTCCACTTCCTGGTTTGATGATTCCATTTCCTGGTTTGATGTTTGCTCTAATTGTTCTAAAATTGCCTGCATTGGGATATTGGAACCTGATGCCCATATATTCAGCATAGCGTTTTCTAATAAATAAAGATTTGGCTGTTGGGAAATGGGCGTAACCCCTTTACTGATCAGTTCCTTTTCAAAATGTTCAAACAGTGCGAACCACATTTCACAATGTTCGGTTTTATTGCGCCAGTCTTGATCAATAGCAGTACCCGGGCATTGTCCTTTACACATTAAAAAGAATCGACAATCCTTGCATCCGCCATATTCCTGAGGTGTATGATACAACGCCTGATATCTTTCATAACCGGGTGTCCCTGATTTTCGGTTATCAATGCCATCTTTGTTTTCTCTGCCGCAATTCGTTCGTTGACCATTACCTTCAACACCATCAACAGCAGATGTGGTATAAGGATCACATGATGACCAGGTACATGTAATATTGTGATCTTTAGCAACCAACAACCTTTTAATGTCTTGAAAAATATCAAACTTTAAGTGCTTAAGTTTTGTTTCCAGTTCTGCAAAACAAAGATGTGCTTCGATATTTTCTTGAATTGAAAGTGCAAGTGAATTTCTCAGCTTTTCGTTAGGAACCTCAAGAACATGAAGGCGAACAGAAGTAATACCCATTTGATCCAACTTTTGAAACCATTGACACATAGCTGACAGATGCTTTTTTCTGGCATTCCCTTTATGAAGCGTCACAATCATTCCCGGATACATTTTTTCTTCACATAGTCGTTTAATGGCATTTTCTGTCTTTTGAGTGGCTTCCCTTGTTTTTTTGAGAGTTCCAGCCCATCGGATATCGTTTAATTTGCCCGGGCCATCAATGGAAATACCGGGCTTTACATTATATTTTTTAAACATTTCAATAAATTCGTCATTAATCAGGGTACCATTGGATTGCATGGAATTGGTTTTAAATTTTTCAAATCCCCATGACCAGAGTTTTTCAAGATCAGATTTAGGTACAAGAAGGGGTTCCCCTCCAAAGAGAATGAATCTTTTAACGTTTCTAATTTTAAGAATTGAATCTTTCATAGTATCAATATCATATGCATTATAAGTATTGCCTGCACTTCTCTGCGCATTTTGATAACAATACCGACATGCAAGATTACATTGAATGCCAAGAGGTCTTACTTCTACAGCCATGATTTTTTCCTTATTTACTCATTAAAATTATTGTTTTTTAGCATGTGTTGATATGCTTAGATTCATCGACATGAGGAGTAAAACTCGTGTTTACATGCTGGTCAATATGAGGTGTTACCTTGTCTATATCAGGTGTTTTGAAATTGGCATGTTTGCTAAAATTAGCATGAGGACATGTGTCGCCATGAGTATTCACATGAGTATCACCATGTACGTCAAAATGATCAAAATGATTTGACCATCCTGCTGCAGACCAACCCCATGCATACAAAGGCTTTGTTGTATTATTTTCAGGTTTGAATATATCCCAGTTTGCGTTTTTGCCTGGGATAATTGTTCCAGAATTTTTACTCTTTCCCATTATAACCTCATTTTATATTAAGTATTTACATGTTTGTTTACATGAGGAGTATCAGCATGTATGCATTTATCAACATGCTCTCTAATATTGACATGTTTAGAAATATTCACATGTTTGGGCGGTATATCTGTATGAATTGAAGGCCCATCAACATGAGGCAAACTAAAATTTGCGTGCAAACTTTCACTGATACAAATATCAGGGAATTTTTTTAGAATTTCTTTTATCTCATCCACTTCAAGATGATAAACTTCAGATAGAATTTCAGTTACCTTTTCAACGCCCTGCATTATTTTTTTATTCACAAAATTTAACCACACATCATAATTTTCGATTAAGTTTTTAAAAATTTTTTTGGCATTTGCTTTAATAAAATTAACGATATTGTCTAATAAGTCATCCAGAGAACCAGGAGATATTTCAATGACAAGCGTCGGCATACTCCAATCAATATTATTGAAATGGAAGCCGCCTTTTATTTCAGCCCTGAAAATTCCGACACCAAGTGTCAAATCAATAGAGCCATTCATTGCACAGTCCAATGTAAAACTACCCAAACTGATATCACCCCGAGGGCCAGGAACTTTAAAAGGACCTATGGATATTTTAGGAAGTTGAATATTAAAAGCTGTTCTTCCATGTAATTGTAAATTTTTTTCAACCAATGCAGCATCAAGAGCGAGTTCTGCCCCCAAAACAAGAAGAATCACTTGAATCTGATTATTTGTTATTATGGCAGAAGCTTCACCAATACCAAGACTTCCTTTGTTTTCTATCTTACCACTAAGTTCCAAACCGCCTGCTGTATCAATTCTACCGGAAAGTTTTCCTCTTAATTGTAATAGTGGCGTATCAAACAATTTAAATTCGCCATCTAATTCTACTTTTTTCATAACAATATCCTCAATAAATAAAAAATTTATTTAAACGACAAAATTTATTGAAAGTGATAGATCATTTCCTTTTAAATCCATATTCGCTTTCTGACCATTTATGTTCAGCCCTTTTGGCTGACGTTTGGATTCAATCTGAGGTAATGATGAAAAACATCGGCGAAATAATCTTTCTTTGCTTAGCACTTGATCTAACTGTATTTGCGTTTTTCCATTTATGGTTAAGAGTGACTGATCTGGTAAACCAAGAATAAGATTGCTGTTTCGCTCAATTGAAATTAAAACTTCGCCAGGAATTTTACTCCCAACCTTAAGCGGCAAATGATTAATATGAACGCTGCCACTGACTGATTTAACGAAAGCGTAATTCTTTGAAGTAAATATTGAACTGAAAAAAGAAGAATGGGTTGTATTTGTTAAATCAACCAGATCATTTCCAATCTTGTTGAAACCTGCTGCAGCACTGACAAACATCAAACCGCCTTTTATCAGTACATCTCTTCTGCTAAATGTTTCCATTAATGGCTCCTTAATTGTTCATTTAACGTTAAAACTTCCATTGGCGACATCAATACCATAGGCACGCAATTGGAAATTGCCTGAAATATCAGTATTGTTTAAAGCGCCTTTCATTGAAACCAGTATTATTTTTTCATTGCCAAAATTGGTTTCAAGAGAAATATTATTGTTGTCGATCACCACAATTCCTTTATGGAAATTAATATCAATAATTTTTATGTCAGCTTCAGCACTGATGTATAAGCCATTTGAATCTATTTGACCGATGATATTGCCTTCGAACTCAACAGGTAGTTGATCGGGAGTTTGGAAAGTGCCGGTCAGTAAAATGGAATTCTTCTCAACTTGAAATCTTCCACTTAAAATTCTGTTTTTAAAGGCATCTAAATCATAATTACCACTGATAATTCCCTGATTAAACGTACTGATCATCATGCCAACATGCATTAATGAAGGATCGCCATAATGGACACCAAACTCCATTTGTTCATTTTCTATTCTTAAATGAGAATTAAAGCAGTTTATTCCAACAATTTTAGCACCCAAATATGAATCAATAAGCAAACCATCCTTGCTTAATGCGCCTTCAGCTTCTCCTTTCAGTTCAATGGGAAAGTTATCTGGTGTGCCGAATTGCCCTTTTAATAAAAAACCATCAGGGTGAACGACAAACTGTCCTGCCATCATTGGATATGTATGAACATTCAAAGAAAAATCACCTTCATAACCAATATCATTACTCAAAAGCGCAATAGCCTTACCATCGAAATCCATATGTATCAGATTTGGATGTCCATATGTTGAATCGATCAGACATTTAGTATTATTAACTGCCACCTTGAGATCATTTAAGCCAATTCCCAGCAAGTTATATGATTTTGCTTCTGATTGAAGCGATAGATGGCCAGACCTATCCAGTGAACCTGTAACTTTAACAGAGGGAAGTATTGGAATATTTGATGCGTTAAACTGTGCATCAAGCGCGATTTCTTGAGCAGTCAACATCGCATTACCATGAATGATCTCTTGATTTGCTATTACCATTCCGAATTGTCCCAAAACCCCTGCATTGATGCTTGGAATATCGATAAAAGCACTTGCACCCAGAGAAAGTTCAAAAAGGGAAGATAATTTGCCCGAACATCCAATGCCTGTTCCCAGATCAAATCCACCATTATTGGCAACACCGAAATGCGTTGATAATCGATAGATGTCATCAAATTGTACCCCCCCATTTGTTACGAACATTAATGCATCATCAGCGTATTGAGTGCCAGTAAATTCAAGCACATTTTTATACATATCTTCCCAACCTTTTTCTTGAAGCTCTTTTTTACTGGTAAACGCCCATTTAAAAAAAGGGCCGATTGGTATGGGTAAATTCAATGTTTCAGAACTGATTTCACCGGATCGTAGGTCTATGGGTATAGACTTTAAAAATTTGCTTACAGCAGGATGTTTTAAAGCATTGAGCAAATGAACTGCGACTGTTCTATTATGATCTAATTTAACATCAAATAATGTGAGTTTCTTTCCTTTTAAATAGGGTGGGAATTGATAAATTGTGAAGATCTCAAAAGGTGGAATAATGGCTTCTATATCACTCAAGTCCAATGTGGCATCTGAAGTAAGATAATCTTTGATTCCTTTTATAAATTCAGGTAACTGCATAATATCTGGTTTGGGGAAACTGGCGCCTATTTCAACATGATTTTCTTCATAGCCATGATACACAAGAGCAGCTTTATCAAAAAACAAACCAACTGGTGTCATTGAAGGCGTTAAAGCAATGAATAAATTATTAACATCAATTTTGGCCTCAAAGTTTTTTGAAGACAATACAGGCCCATCAGGGCTGGTGGCTGACAAAAGCGCCATTGAAGGTAGATGAAAGTAATTGATGTCCATATCAGTGTCAATTAATAGAAAACCCAACACTTCAGTTATAGCAAATCGATGAATTAAAAAGCTTAGCATGCTTCCATCTGGCATAAGAAAGGGAATCGCAAAATCTGTATCCAGATTAATCCTCATCCCCAATAATGAAGCAAAACTGAAATCATAATTTGTAATTTCAGGAAAACTGACACCATCTAAATGAGCGTGTAAATCATCAGGAAAATTTTCTGTTTTTGCGCCAACCTTTTCTAAGATATTTTTTACCCCTACACCTAAATCTCCCACTGAAACTTTGTCAGGAATAACCTTGGATAAAAATGACAGCATGGAGCCATCCAGTAAATCTTGAAAAAACTTCAATGAAAGTCCCAATTCCTCCTGTCTGATTTCACCGGTTGCACTAAGAGAATTTATATCAAATGAGTATTCAAGTGTGGGATATTCTATGAATAGTTTTCCATTATCGCCAAAATCAAACTTAAACCATGAGCGATTGTTTTCATCAATGTAACTCCCAGGACTTCCTATTGAAAGAGGCCATTTTCTGAACTGTAAGCCCAATGAGCCTTCTTTTTTGACATGAAGATTAAAACTTTGAGTTGAGTGAAACAGTGATTTATCCAATTTGGGAATTGTCGGATTTAAAATCTTAGGAATATCATCAATATCAACAATGGCAGATAAAGACATCTCAATTAAATCCAGATGGATATCTGAAACTGTTAACGATAAATTAAATTTATCAAAATAAAGCGGGATATCCGGAAGTTTAATTGTAAACTGATTTTTTAATGTTAATGACTTTATGGAAAGATTACTTTGATCAAAGGTTATACAAATGCTATCAATAGTTGCCTGGCTGACAATTTTATCAAGTGGAATTTTATCAATAATGATACCCGCACCTACTTTTTCGAACAAATGGACTAAACCATCCAAGGATAACGCGCTGGTCAGGCAAAGATCATAATCCTGAGCATCAATTGGTATGCTCATAGAGAAGTTTACTTCTTTACCCGCTATAGAAAAGTTTGATTCTACATCTAAATCAATATGGTAATTGTGTATGGGATCTGTTACTTTAAAATGTAAATTTGCTGCGTTCACGTTAAATATTGATGGGATATGATCAATAACCCAATTATTTCCCAGTTCAATATTTCCTTCAATTTCTTTTAAAGAAGCTGTATCTGTTGAAATCACAAATTTTAAATTAGAAATGTTAAACAGTTTAATATCAATAACATCAAGGGACTTTTTCTGAAATAAATTGACCGCGCTTTGAGAACTGATTTCAATTGTTTTTTCACACTGAATAACCATTGTGTTTTCAATTTTGTTGAATTGCACAGGAAAACTAAAATCGTCGATCATTAATGTGCCTTCAACTGTATTAAACGTATTTGTAGGAAAATTATAGTTTATGGTGATATTTTGAATACTCATAAAATCTTTAGAAAAGAATTGACTCAATATGGGAAATGATTGAGATAGAACGTCTCCTGTAAAATAAATATCTTTTAGACGATAATCAGGGGTAAGACTGATTTCTAAATTATCCACATGAAATGCATTTGAAACGATTCCGAGATTATTGAAAAAAGGAATATCTGGAATAGAATAATGAGTAAACAGTTTTGGGAAGACAAAAAACAGCTTTTCTACTGAATCGTTTAATTGGATCTTAATCCGATCAAACGATAATGGATTGATCGTTGACAGCGGAATATCAATTCCAATCTCAGTGTCTGCAATTAATACCAATCCGCTGATTTTTAAATCTCTTATCTTTCTTTTTTGTTCATCAAGAGGATATTCAATTACGGCAGAAAAATATAAATCGTTTATATTCAACCCACCAAATGAAGGAAGATTAAGACTATTGACACTGCATGAAAAATTGATTTCTTTGATTTCAATAAATGTATTTGAAAATTTAAGATTAAAATCAGTTAACGATATATTTTTTAATG
>PEAL01000159.1 GCA_002753725.1 Deltaproteobacteria bacterium | reverse complement strand
ATCAATACCATCCATGCCCGGCATTTTGACATCTGAAATCACAATCTCAATGGATTGCGTTTCTAACAAAAATAACGCTGTTTCAGCACAATCCGCAGCAATGACATCCAGACCTCTTTTTTTCATCCGCTTGAAAATCGCATTGCGAAAATCTTCTTCATCATCAACAATCATCACCTGTGTTTTTTCCATGCTGCACCTTACTTTTTTAGATTAAGGAATCGCGATTAAATAACTTTACCATTTGAAGTCTCTTGAGTGGAGTCCTAAAGCTTTAGTTTTGGGAGTTCTTAGCTTTTCAATGCGTTATTTTTCTGTGAGTCCCAAAGCTAAAGCTTTGGGAGTTCTTAGCTTTTCATCAATGCGTTGTTTTTCTGTGAGTCCCAAAGCTAAAGCTTTGGGACTCCACCAAGGAACGTTATTAAATTTTGATTCCTAAGATTAAATCAAACCCAAAATTCTCCACCAAATAGAGACAGATATAATAAGAACAGTTAACAAAACCGGCATGGCAACCAGTCCGACTTTTGTTAAATCGAACGATGAAAAATATCGGAAACTATAGGCAATGGCGTTGGGTGGACAGCCAATAACCAACAACATTGCAAAGGATGTCGATGTTCCCAGGCACAGGGCAATAACGATTGGATTAACACCTTCCAGTTGGGCCATTGGGAGAACAATTGGCAATATCAATGCTGCTGCTGCAACATTTGCCATTGCATTGGTAACCAATGCGCCAAATACCGCCACGCCCGAAAATAAAAGCAACCAACCGCCACCTTTGACCATTGGAAAAAAGAGATTGGCAAAATAATCTGCGGCTCCAGAGTATCCCATTGCCAGACCAAGAGAAATCCCGCCACCAAAAATAAACAGCGCTGTCCCCCACTCCAGATTGGAATGAATGTCTTCCCATTTTAGAATACCTGCCAAAACAAGTGCTGTTACAGCCAACATTCCGGTTATGGAATAATGCAAGCCATGAAATCCTTTGGTGAGCCACAAAAGAAATGCAATACTAATGATCAGGGTGGTCAATTTTTCCATTGTTGACCAGGGCCCTGATTCTGCATCAAATTGAGGCAGTTTAAATTTTGGATCCGGCCGGTACACCAAATAGACCATCAATACCGAAATGGGCACGGTAATTATGGCAAGGGGCATACAATAGATAATCCAATCCATAAATGAAATTTCAATGCCTGTAAACTCTTTTAAAAATGCCGCAGACACCATGCAGCGCCCGCCACCAATCAATGATCCCATCCCCCCACACGAACAGGCAAATGGAAGGGACAACATCATGAATTTTGCGGTATTGGTATTGGGATTGATTCCAACAGCCCGCATCAATGGAAGCATGGTAACAAGCCCTATGGCACAGGCGGCAGCATCATGCATAAAGGATGATGACAGACCCAGGCCAATGGCAATGATAAAGGTAAATTTTACAACGCTATCACCGGCTTTACTAACAATATAATACCCCAAACGTTTTGTGAGCCCGACTTTTTCCATGGCACAGGCAAAAATTAAACAGCACATGATAAAGACAACCACCGGGTGCATATAGGGAGACCAGGCATTTTTAACATCCGTGATCCCCATGATCACCAGAAAGACACCTATACAGATAGCGGTTATTTCCAGAGGAATAGGTTCCACTACAAACAAAAATATCAGCACAACCAGCATGGCCAAAAAGCGTTTGGCTTTTGGCGATAGGCCATCGACATATTCAATATCAACACTGGACAGCGAAAGTTTCTCGCATTGTTTCTTTAAATATGCCGCATTAGCATATTCGTCGCCTGGATTTTTTGCTTGTATGATGTAAGGTGATTTTTGAATATCACCGGTCATTTCAAAATGGTTTATGACAGAAAGATAAAGGGCTTTGTCAGTATCGCCGATAATACGAAATTTTGTTCCTTCAGGCCTGGGCAAAGCCATAATCAAAAGGCCCAACCCTATGGCTATGCCCAATTGGAACCATTTATTTTTGAATATCATGAATTCCTCCCTAACTTAGAGAACTGATAATATCGCGTGTGCTTTCAACCGATTTTCCAATTTCCTTGATTCTTGCCGTTTGAATTTTTTCTTCATGCAAGCGTTTGGCGTCATTGGCATCATTCACTTTTGAAATCAGGATATCCATTTCACACGGTTTCATTAAATAATCAAAAGCACCTTTTTTCATGCCAATAATGGCAGATTCAACCGTTGCATGCCCGGTAAGCATGATCACATGAATCAGTGGATATTTTTGCTTGATTGCCTGCAATGTTTCAAGGCCATCCATCCCTGGCATTTTAACATCCAGAATGACAACATCGATTTTCAAATTGTTTGCCAGCATATCCAGCGCTTCTTGCCCACTTGAAGCTGTGGACACTGCAAAGTCTCTTTTATTCAAGCGTTTTGCCATTGTTTCAATAAAAGTTTCTTCATCCTCAACCAAAAGTATATTTGCTGTAGTCATGTTTATTCTCCTTTTTTTTTGTATTATTTTAAGAAAATGGAAACTTGATCCGAAAACATGTTCCCTCGTTTAAAACACTTTGAACCTCAATTTCTCCTCCCATTTTTTGGATAATCCCATAACATATGGATAATCCCAGACCTGTGCCTTTACCCACAGGCTTGCTTGTAAAAAAGGGATCAAAGATACGATCAATATTAGATTCCGGAATCCCCTGACCGTTGTCTTTGACATCAATTTCAATGCGCTGATTATTCAGTCTGCTTGAAATGCTTAACAAACCGCCATTTTTTTCCATGGCATCCAGTGCATTGTTGATTAAATTGAGCAGCACTTGTTGCATTTCTGATGGCGACAGTTTAAGCAAAGGGAGGTTTTTCTTTAAGTTTAATTCAATCTGAACTTTGCCATATTTTGCACGCTGGGATGATAGACTGACAACTTCTTCAATCAATTCATTGATTTGAACGTCTTCCACCACAGCATCGGATTTTCTCGCAAAGCTTAAAAGCTTATGCGTAATTTGTTTACAGCGATCTCCCTGGGTTCGAATTTGCGTCAATGCCCGGATAAATTCTTTCTTGTTGTCGCTGTTTTCCAGGTCTTCTTCTTCAAGTAAATCCATAATCCAACCGGCTTCTTCAACCATAATCGCTACAGGATTGTTGATTTCATGCGCCACACCTGAAGCAAGTTGACCCACTGATGCCAGTTTTCCTGTTTCAACAACTTTCAGGTTCATGCGTTGCTTTTCATGGTCTGCTTTCATAATGATACGCACAATTTTAGTGGTAATTTTATAGGTCATTACGATGACAATGGCAGCACACAAAAACATGATAAACAGTGTCAATTTAAACGCTTTGTTTAAAGCGACCAGGGCGTCTGATGTTTGTTGCTGATAAACGAGCATCCAGTCACCATCTTTTAAAAACGCGGTGACATAAATATTGTGAATCCCTGCACTATTATCTTTTTGAATAATATTGATTTGATGATGCGAAGTGGGGTCAAAATCACCTCGATAGAAAGACATCTGTCGTTCTTCGTCAGGAATAATATCAGCCAACGATTTGGTTTGAAACGCGCCTTTTTTATTCAGGATAAAAGCAAAACCTGTTTCGCCAATATGAATGCTATGAACCAGGGTATTGAACTTGACAAAATCAATGGTTGCGCGAATAATCCATGATTGGTCGCCAACCCCTTCTTTAACAGCCACAATAAAATGGGGTAATCCCCGCAAGCCCAGAAAGACATCACTGATCACATGCCCATTTTTAACAACATCCTGAAACCAATCTGCATCCGTATAGGAGGCTTTACCCAGTTTAAAAGGGCCGGCATAGGCAATTTGATTTCCTGTCTCATCAACAACACCGATATCCACAAAAACATTGGCATAATCATTTTTAAATTCTGCCAATCGGGTTTGTAAAAAAGATTCATCAGCAAGATCCATAATACCGCAGGTGTTTGACAGAAATCGAATGTCAGCCAATTTTTCTATCAAAAAAAAATCAATGCTCTGTTTGTGCTTGAGAATGAGCTCTCCTAAATGGGCATAAACTTTTTTATGATATGCTGTATAAAACTGATATAGGATGATTCCGCTAATCAGGAACATGGGAATAATGGACATCAAAATAATTGTATTTCGAATTTTTCTTTCCAATGAGCGGTAATGTTGTTTTTTTGGGTTATTATCCATTATTGTTTTCCTTTTTACTGTCTATAGAGCAAAGGGCATACCATTGATGAAAATTATTTTATCTAATTGAATTTATAAGATATAGGTTGTGTCAGGTGATCCGTTTTATAAGAAAAGAAAAGAGGAATTTTGAACCAGTGAGGAGAAACGCCCCACATAAGTAACCGACATCAGTTTTTTTTACCTGAATTAACATACAAGGGCGAAGAAAAAGAAATGTCCGACTTTTTGGGAATGCGCCCGATCATTATCATGCCTATATTCCCTATTCATATAATCATATTGATGTGTTTTTTTCAGGAAGCGTATGTCCGATTTATATTCAAAAAGCATACTATTTTAAGAAAATTTTATGCAAAAATAACGTTCATTACATCTATTCCTTGACAAACAACCGCACTGACGTATAAAAACGTTCGGAACAATAAAAATTGGGAAAGGGGAAAACCAATGGCCGAGGACAAGGAAAAAATTCAAACCAGTGAAGATGATGAAATCATTGATCTCATCGAAATCACTGAAGACGAAGAAGACGAACTGGATGATCTGGAATTAATCGATCTTGATGGCGACATTGATACAAACGATGAACCGGAAATGATTGATCTGGACGAAGAAATTTCAGGAGACAGTTTCGATGATGACGACCAGGACACTGACTCACTGGTTGAACTGGATGAGCCCATTACAGATGACGAAGATTCTGTCGATGTTATAGACCATGATGATGACGCCGATTCAGAACTAACAGAAATAGATGTTGAAATGGGTATTGATGATGACGCCGATTCAGAACTAACAGAAATAGATGCTGAAATGGGTATTGATGATGACGCTGATTCAGAACTAACAGAAATAGATGCTGAAATGGGTATTGATGATGACGCCGATTCAGACATAGATATTGATGATGAAACTGATTCGGAATTAGAAGATATGGATTCTGAAATAGATATTGATGACGACGCCGATTCGGAATTAGAAGAAATGGATATTGAAGCTGACGATGTTCAAGATCTGATGGATTCAACTGAACAACTAACAGAATCAATTAACGATGATGACCTTGACGATGATGCTGACGTTACTGGTGAAAACATGGAGAACCTGATGGAATCAACAGAACAATTATCTGAAATGACAGAAGAATCTGAATCTGTTGATACAGAAATATCTATGGATCAGCCTGAAGAAATAGTGGAAGAACAACAAACGCAGGCACTTGAAGAATTAAATGATGATGATGATGATGATGATGATGAAATCATTGATTTGACAACACCTGCAACTGTCCCTGAACCAACGGCCCTTTCTATTCCTTCCATTTCAGAAGAAAAACTCAGTGAAACTGTTCGTGAAGTTCTTGAAGAAATGATTGGTGAACGTCTGGATCAAATGATCAAAACAGTTGTTGAAAGCGTTGTTTCCCAAAAAATTCAAGAACTCCAGGATGAACTGTTGGCTTAAATATATTTTTTCCAATTATTTGAAATGATTATAAAATGGGGATCATGTTTTGATCCCCATTCTCTTTTAGACAGAAAAAAACTTGAGCATCGTAAGTTATCTAAATTGTAGTATATACAAAGAGATAGAAATTTTATGACGCCACAGAAAACAAGAATATTGAGGAGCGAACCGGAATGAGTGCGCGAATGTTAGAAAAAAGTTACGAACCCCATGCGGTTGAAGACAAATGGTCTGAATACTGGAAAGTTAACAAACAGTTTGCAGCAAAAGACAGCTCAGATCAACCCGCCTATTCCATTGTAATTCCACCACCCAATGTTACGGGTGTTTTGCATATGGGACATGCCTTGAATGTAACCTTACAGGATATTATGTGTCGATATCGCCGCATGAAAGGCGATAATGTCCTTTGGATGCCTGGAACAGATCACGCAGGCATTGCGACCCAGAATGTTGTTGAGAAACAATTGGTAAAAGAAGGTCTGGATCGTCATGCATTGGGTCGTGAGGCCTTTATTCAACGGGTATGGGAATGGCGAAAAACGTATGGCGGAGCCATTGTTAACCAACTGAAGCGATTGGGAGCATCGTGTGATTGGGATCGGGAACGATTCACAATGGATGATGGCCTATCCAAAGCGGTTCGTAAGGTTTTTGTTGAATTGTATGACGCAGGGTTGATTTATCAAGGGGATTATATCACCAACTGGTGTCCGCGATGTCAAACAGCTTTGGCGGATCTTGAAGTTGAACATGAGGAGCTTGAAGGGCATCTGTATCATATTCGATATCCATTTGAAGATAGAAATGGTGGGCTGGTTGTAGCGACCACCCGACCGGAAACAATGCTTGGAGATACCGCTGTTGCCATACATCCAGAAGATAAACGCTATGAAAATATACCAGGTACCGTTCAGTTACCGCTGACCGGTCGTACGATACCGGTTATCAAAGACAGCTACGTGGATCGCAAATTTGGCACCGGTGCATTAAAAGTCACACCAGCACATGATCCCAACGACTTTGAAATTGGACAACGCCATAACCTGCCATCTATTCGAGTCATTGGTGATGATGCCAAAATGACAGAACTGGCTGCTGAAGCTTATCAAGGGTTGGATCGTTTTGACTGTCGAAAACAGGTGGTTGCTGATTTAAAAAAATTGGGTCTGCTCGTAAAAATTGATCCCCTTCAGCATGGCGTGGGCCATTGCTATCGATGTAAAACAGTGGTCGAACCCAACTTGTCTCGTCAGTGGTTTGTTAAAGTCAAACCTTTGGCTGAAAATGCCATCAAGGCGGTTGAAAATGGTGACACTCAAATTATTCCAGAGGTCTGGGCAAAAACGTATTATGATTGGATGTACAACATCAAAGACTGGTGCATTTCTCGTCAAATTTGGTGGGGACATCGGATTCCAGCCTGGTATTGCGAAGACTGTCAACACACAATGGTCAGCATGGAGGACATGGATCAATGCACCCAATGTGGCAGCAAACAATTGACTCAGGAATCGGATGTTTTGGATACCTGGTTCAGTTCTGCGTTATGGCCATTTTCAACGATGGGATGGCCGGAAAATACAGAACTGTTAAAAACGTTTTACCCGACATCCTTGTTGGTCTCTGGCTTTGATATTCTTTTTTTCTGGATTGCAAGAATGATGATGATGGGCCTTTGGTTCATGAAGGATATTCCTTTTAAAGATGTTTATATTCATGCACTGGTTCGGGACGAAGCCGGCAAAAAAATGAGTAAATCCAAAGGCAACGTGATTGATCCTTTAGACATTATCGAACGATACGGTACTGATGCGTTCAGATTTACACTGGCGGCCTTTGCTGCTCAGGGGCGAGATATTCGTTTATCAGAAAAACGTATTGAGGGATACCGCCATTTTATCAATAAACTCTGGAATGCTGCCCGATTTTCACTGATTCACCTTCAATCTTACACACCTGAACCGCAAAACAATGAATTGATTGGAAATCGTTCTCTTGCGGATCGATGGATTTTATCTCGTTTGACACGAGTGGCGGCGGATGTTGAAACTCATTTAGACACATATAAATTTAACGAAGCAGCAAATGCTTTGTATCAGTTTGTATGGCATGAATTGTGTGACTGGTATCTTGAAGCAATTAAACCCATTTTGTTTGATCGAGAAAATCATAAGCCCTCAACCCTTGCCTGTTTAAATCAAGTTTTGACAGCAACCCTGGGGTTGCTGCATCCGTTCATTCCTTTTATTACGGAAGAAATCAGAAGCAAACTGCCCAACCCTCCGGATTCATCATTAATGTTTACTGATTTTCCAAATCAAATAAATGCATTGGATGACCAGGCTGAAGTAACGATGACATTGATGATGGACATGATTACAGGTATTCGAAATATCCGAGGAGAAATGAATATCAGTCCATCTGTTGCATTGGATGTGATCATCCATTCCCCGGATGCAAACGCACGCCAAGAAATTGATACGTATAAAAGTCTGCTTGTGAACCTGGCACGGTTGAAATCCATTGTCATTCAAAAACCATCCATTCGGCCCAAATCTGCGGCAACCATCGTTATCGGTGATCATACATTATATGTTTCTTTGGAAGGTGTGATTGATTTTGAAAAAGAATCTGTCCGACTTGAAAAGGAAATTCAAAAAATTGATCACGAACTGGTTGGTGCCAGCAAAAAATTAGCCAATGAAGACTTTTTGAGCAAAGCACCGAATAATGTCGTGGAAAAAGTCAAAGAAAGACACGCGACAATGATGGAAAAAAAGAATAAGCTCAACGAGAATTTAACCAAAATCCAAAAAATTGGAAATATTTAAAATAGTTGAGTCGTAAAATAAAGCAAGCCATGAAATCATTAATAACAAAAACATTGGTTCAAATTGCATTGGAAGAAGACATTGGCAGTGGCGATATCACAACAAAAGCCCTTGTTGATCCTGACCTATGCGGTAAAGCAACGATTATTGCCAAACAGGAACTTGTCATTGCAGGTCTGGAAATGGTTAATAGTGTTTATCAAGCCCTTTCACCCAATAATCAGTTTATTCCCAATTGTCAGGATGGTGATACCATCACAACAGGTCAAATGGTTTGTGAAATTAAAGGGTCGCTATGTTCCTTGCTCGAAGGTGAACGGACTGCTTTAAATTTTCTCCAGCGAATGTCAGGTATTGCGACCCAAACCCGACGGTATGTCAACCTTTTAAACAGAAAAAAGCCACTGCTTGTTGACACACGAAAAACACTTCCTGGTTGGCGCAGATTGGAAAAAATAGCTGTTCGCATTGGTGGTGCAATGAATCATCGCATGGGCTTATATGATGGTGTTTTGATCAAAGATAATCATATCATGGTCAGTGGTGGCATTGGTCCGGCCATTGCCTGTATTCGACAGAAAGTCTCTCATCTCACCAAAATAGAAATTGAAGTTGAAAATTTTGATCAACTTGAGCAGGCATTGGCCGCAAAAGTGGATGTCATCATGCTTGATAATATGACGATCAATGACATTCACCTTGCTGTTCAAAAAATTAATGGTCAGGCATTGGTAGAAGTATCTGGAGGCATAACCCTGGAACATATTCAGAAGATTGCCGACACAGGTGTTGATATCATTTCTATTGGCGCGTTAACGCATTCCGCTCAGGCTGTTGATCTATCCATGCAGATTGAACAGGACTCTTAATTATCTCTTGATTGTTAAAGGGTTGAAACAGAAAAATATCGAAATGTAATTCAAGAAATCATCAAACAATATGCTGAAGGCTGCTTCCGAAAACTAAAGTATCTCAAATTGTTAACAATAATTTATCAATTGCCGCTTTATTCTTCCAAACACAGTCATATCCTTCCTGAATGCATTCATTTGCGCTATAATATTCCAACCATCCCACATGACTCAGGCGCGGTTCTATCAATAAATCAGGGGGATCAATCGCCATCCGACTTCGAGTAATGCGGTCTTGCATAATATTTACTGAACTGGCCAACACATCGAACATGTTGGGCATTTTGGACTTTTGACCGTTTCGATGTGAAAAAACAGTTTGCATGCTTTGTTTCAACCCTTTTATCAGTCGTTGCTTGAATGGGTTTAACGTCTCTTTGTCTTTGTCGTCGGGCTCAGAGGATTCAAACCATTTAATGGGAATATTTTTGGGTTGTTTGCTTGAAAAATGTTTGCCCACAACATCGCCGTTTAAATTGATCGCAATAACAATATCTGCACCCATCGCCCTGCAAATCGATACAGGAACAGGATTGACAATACCGCCATCAGCAAGCATCTGGTGGTTGATACGAACAGGAGCAAACAGGCCAGGTAACGACATAGAGGCTCGAACAGCATCATGCAGCAGTCCTGTTTGAAACCAAATTTCTCGACCGGTGGTCAACTCTGTAGATACAGCCCCAAATCGAATATCAAAATCTTGAATATTTTTTTCTCCCAGGTATTTTAGTAAAAACTTACTGAGACGATCGCCCATAATAATACCACCACCAGAAAAGTTGAAATCAAAAAGACCAACAATATCCTTCCAGTTGAGCTGACAAACCGATTCCTCAAATGAAGCCAAAGCATCAGAAATAAAAACACCACCAATAAAGGCGCCAACAGAACTGCCAGTGATCACCTGAGGAACAATATTCATTTCGCCTAAGGCTTTAAGCACGCCAATGTGAGCAAATCCTCGCGCAGAGCCGCTTCCCAATGCCAGGCCTATGATTGGCTTTTTGGGTTTATTCTGTTCTTTCATGGTCAATTGACCCTTTTATGGCTTATGGATTTATTCTAATCAATCGAAATCCCAGATCTTTACTTTTCATATCTTTGTTGTAGCTGCGGCGAGCTGAACATCTTAATTGTGGAAGTTCGTCACTCCAATCCCCCCCTCTGACCACTTTTTCATTCCCACTGAGGATCAACGGATTTTTTGAAGCATGTCTTTTATAGGCATCTGCCTGATAATTATCCTGACACCATTCAGATACATTCCCACTCATATCGTACAGGTCTAAATCATTGGGCGCTTTATTACCGACACTGTGTGTGATAAACAAACTGTTTTCATTGAACCAACCCACATGATTGAGATCCACACCTTTTCCTGCATATTTTTGTTGTTTGCCACAACTCCTGCAAGCATATTCCCATTGGGCTTCTGAAGGCAGACAAAAACGATTTTTAGATTGTTTTTCCAGCTTTTGAATGAATGTTTGAACCTCTGACCATGAAACTTTTTCCACGGGATAATGATCACCATAAGCGGATAAGGATGGATTTTCACCCATGATGGTTTGCCATTCTTTTTGGGTAACCTCATATTGTCCCATCCAGAATCCATCTACACATACTTTATGCACCGGCATTTCATCGGTATCACAGTGAGCCGTCCATGCCCCGCATCCCATGTCATAACAGCCGCCCTTAACCCAGACAAACCGCATTCCTGTCAATTCATCTTGCCATCTTTCAGGGTCTGAGAGTTCAGATTTTGGTGGCATTGGTTCTGGTTGTTTAGTTTCAGGTGATTTGGCTTCTGGTTGTTTGCGTTCTGAGAATCGTTCAGTCCTTTTGGTGATAGTTTCAGGTGGAGGGATTTCTTTTGTTTGTTGACAAATTGTTTGATGACTTCATT
>PEAL01000158.1 GCA_002753725.1 Deltaproteobacteria bacterium | reverse complement strand
CAGATAAAAATGAGTGTCACCGATGCGTCCGCAATACTGACCGGTTTACGTCTCACCACTGCCGGAACATATCGCGCCTCTGACCTTGCCACCAATTGCACGAATGAAGAAACCTGTAATCCTTCAGTTGAAAAAGGACTTCCGGTCTTTTATTTGTATGTCTCACAAGATGGTCAACTGGATGACAGCGATCCCCTGCTTGGCAGTCATCTTTTTGTTGCATCCGGAGAACAAATAACGTTCAGTGGATTATCTTGCCAGATGCCCAGGTCATCTAACAATTATATTTTTCTAACCGCCAATATTGGTCCGGCTGTCGGCAATCGGACTATTCAGATTGCTGGAACCCCCCATTCATTGATTGAAATGTCTTATCGGGAAAAAACAGCAGGTGTAGATCCGCCTGTGGAATTTATTGGAAACAATCCCATTTCATCAGGAAGTGTTCAAACCTTTGAAACACCGCCGGAAAACGTTCTCGATCTTTCTGGTACGAATGATTACATGGTTGTCCCATATGACAGCGCACTGAACCCCGCAAAATTTACCCTGTCGCTTCAAGCCAAAGTTGAAGGATATCAGGGGCAAAAACGTGTTCTCATCAGCAGTATTGACCCTGCGAATTATGCAGGTTACGAAATCTATGCAGATACTGACAATAAATGGAAAATGCGGATTGGTAAAGGCAATGGATGGTATATTGTTGTTGGCGAAGATATAAAAGATTTCGACTGGTATGATATTACTGGTGTTTACAATGGCACATACCTTTATTTGTATATTAACGATAAAAAATATCAAGCCAGTGGAAGTTTGACATCATTTGTCCGCAATACGAGTAAAGACCTGTATATTGGTTGTGATCTGAATAGCAGCAACTTGTTTAATGGTCAATTGAATGAAATCCATATCTGGAACATTGCCCGAACTCAAGAATCCATTATCGCTGGAGATATTCCAACAGATAATGAAACCGGCATTGTGGCGCATTTCCGATTTGATCCCTGGGGTACGTTGAAAGACACAACCGGTCATGAACATGATGCGACAATTAATGGATCACCGCAATGGGCATTTGTGCTGGCAGGTTTATGGATTGGACAGATTGAAATTAACAAAATTAGTGAGACCCAGAACGATGTTCCCCAGGATGTGTCCAATCCCTTTGATATGCAAATATTAATTCATGTCGCTGCTGATGGCATGGCAAGATTGCTCAAAGAAGTGACATTGATGAAAGAACCCTATGTCAAAGTCCAGGATGGCAAATCTATTGACATGGTGCGAATGCGTCTGATTACTGATACCACATTACTGACTAAATATGAGGGCGTCGTTCGACGAGATGGTAAACTGGTCGGTGTTCGATTCACCAGTCTGGCATTTGATTTTGATCCACCAACAAGCAATGCCATTGAGTTGGATGGTACTGTCCGAGGCGGTTCGGAGTTGAGTGCAAGACTATCTCTTGGAAAAGATAATCCCAATAATCCTTTTGTTCACAAGTATCATCCAGACCATCGATCAGGCCGAAAAATTGATCGGGAAATTACCCTGTCCATTGCATCGGTAAAAGACGATGAAGCGGACCCGGATGCCGGGGTATTTAAATTTCAAGGTACTTATGATGAAATACTACATGGCCTCCATAAATTACCCATTCATTCGCAGGGGAAATTTTCGTTGAAGCGGGTTTCGGGAATTCATACATTGAATGAGGAATAAGTTTCTTTAGGTTTTGAGGGCGCTTTAGCGTCCTTTTTCCATTCAGCGTTGGGCTTTAGCCGGCTTTAGCCCTACGCTGTTCTTGAATTTGCCGAAATGTATCATTTTTCAATGATCACTTGTAAACCAAAAATAAATCATTAACTGCGAAACTTTAAAAATACTTTTCACCATAATGGAAGGGATCAACAAATGAAAAAAACACATTTAAGACATTCATTGAGACAACTGTCAGTGAACATAAATATCAGGCTTATGTTTCAATGTATATTGATACTGCTCATTAACCTGCCTTTATGCGTTCAGGCTGCTGACTTTGAGTACATTCAACTTTACAAGCACATGCCAATGAATGCAGATGTCGTTGTACAGCAGGGAGACGTGAGCCAGTCAGCCATTGATAACGCTGGTAACTGTTATGCCACCACAGATTTTGCAAAATCCAAAGGGGATACTGACAATGCCAGTGGACTTCCCAATGACAATACTTTTAATGTTTCTGGAAGAACGATTCAACTGGCAGATTACGATGGAAATAATGCCAGGCAAATTACAGTACCTGTTTACGACAGCAGCAAGTCACAATGGTCAAACTATGCTAATTTTCAAATTGACCTTCCTGATGGATTGTATGAAGATATCTGGCTTGTTGTCACCTCAGGCTCTGGTCATGGACAATTTTCTTTTAATTATCAATACGCCAGCATATCTGAATTTTCTGGTAATCGTATGGTCCCAGATTGGACAACCTCAAGTCTTGATAATTATACTGATCATTTTGTTCTGGCTGAAAAACTGGATTTTGCATCTATAGATGGCGCTTTAAGAGATCACGATAATAAATATTTGTATTATTACAAATTTAATTGCCCTCATACGGATACACTTTTACAATATCTGACTGTATATTGTGCACCAATGCAAAATGGCGCAAAGACATCATTCCTTGGTGGTGTTGCCAAACGTTATCATCCCCCGGAAATTTCATCGTTAAATCCAGACTCTGCGCGCAGTGGAGAAAAAATTGTTATTAAAGGTGATTATTTTATCAATGGCAGCCATAAAATCAATCGCGTAACCATTGGCGGGTCATCTGTTGATTTTACCATAAAATCAGCCACTGAAATTGAAGTAACTGCCGGCAGTAAAAGTGGTGAGGTTGAAGTATTTGGTATAACCGGCCAGGATGACAGCGGACCCTATTTTACACTGGATGAAACCCCGCCTGAAATTATTTATATCTATTATACCATTAATGGTGATCGCATTCAGGATACGACGGATCAAAGCTATATTGAAAAGTATGCAGTGAAAAGGGAACAAATTGTTGGCGATTCCAAAAGTGTTGAATATGCATTGGTCATTGAACCTCCGGATGCATCAGGCGCAGGATCATTTGATAATTTTGGTAACCCCGATCCGCAGGTTGGAAAGCACTGGATATCTGAGAATCAGCCTGCCTCTGTTACTATTGAACCAGTGGTTAAAGATACCTTGCAACCCAATATTCAGTTTTTTGCAAGAACATACAAACTGTCGTACGCGGCTGGCGGTTCATGGTATTCCAATAATTATACCTTATCATCTTCAGGAAATTTTTCAGTCTTGATGTCTTCACCTAAAAAAGTTCATTTTAACTGGGTACAGCAATATGCTGTCAAAATAAGCACCCTTCCTCAGGCAATGGCAAACAATATATCTGTCAGTGTTATTGATAATACCGGCCAGTTCGATCATACAGGTAGTGGGAAATGGTGGTATGATGAGGGCACTGACTTGAAATTCAATGCTGATGATGGTTGTCTGACTGTTTCAGGCTACAAAGATTATAATGGCGATATGTCCCAATTGTTTACCGGCAGTACTTATACGATCCATGATTTAGACAGTAGCGTCAATATTGTATGGGAATATGAAGCGCCTGTTTATAAAGAAACTGTTTACATTGGAAAATCACTCGGTTTTAACCAGTTAAATACCTTGCCATATGCTGTCAGATCTCATATTGATGTCGATTCCGGGCCTTTGGAACCAACTTCTACAACAGCAGAAAATCCGGAGGACTTATATTATTGGAGTTCATCAGAAGGCAGACTGTTTCCGCTTGTTGGAAACCGCACCATTAAACTTGAATGGCCCCTTCAGGAAAGCAGTGATTGTTCCGGTTCATTAATCGTTGAAATAACAACCCGATGGCCCATTGACAGCGACTATATTTATCCTCATGTTGCAAATACACCGCCTGTTCCTCTCGACCCTGACAGTCAGGATCAGTTCTATTTTCACAGAATGATTTATACTGATTGTGATGCAACCGTTTCTCCTGAACTCAAATTTTCATCAGGCAAAAAAGGCTTGTCCACCTTGTTGTTTACCCGATCCATTGATGGTGCTGCTGTGGGTAACACCAACACTGAGTTTGCTCATGTGCGTGTGGTCAAAACACAACTATGGAATGAGAACAAAATTATTCAAACGGCTCCTATCGGTACTGAAATTGAATCAGCATACCATAATTACAATGTCCCGCATAATGGGTATATTTTCTGGCCAAACGCCCGCTATAATGCTTCCCTGTATATAAGGGAAACCATGATAGGTCCAATTTTTCCGGTGAATACAGAATATATGAACCTGAAAGAATATAGTCTGGTGATTATCTGGTATACGATGAAAGATAATATCTCATGGTCGTGGAAACCTGTTGAATATAAGTGCCAGTGGCCAGAAGTCACTCAACAGATTGTTATTGCCAGCAGAGAAGGATCTGAGGGTAAAAATTCAGACAAAGTATATCAGGACAGCTATGATCCCAAACGTTATGAAAACCTTATGGTTTATTATCAAAATGACCCCAGTCTGCCAGGATACAATCCCAACGAAGAACATGCGCTCATTGCACCATCATACAGATTTGCTGATGCTGCCACCCGACCTCAAGCTGCATTTGCCTTGCGAAATGACTTGAATATTGAAACACAGGATGAAAAATATACCTCAAAACCTTTTGTTCTTGTCCAATTTTACGACACACAAACATCAAAATTTGGCATGGATATATATCAGATAAAAACCATTGATACTGATAATGAATATACCTTTGATTATGGCATGAAAGCCGGTGATCCAGTGGTTGCACCTTACCCGCTCAATCTGTTGATCGGCATCGCACCACCATCAGAAATTGCAGGAAAAAATGCAGACCCTCTTCAAAAATGTTATTGGGAAGATCATAAAGGTCAGTCATGGGCAATTTCAGGAGATACTGACGATGATAGTGAAATTCAGGCATATTTCTGGTATCCGCGAGATCCTTCATTCTGGTATAACAGAGATGACGATGGCAATGGCAGTGTGGAAAGTCCAGGACAGCCTATTCCCTGGTTACCTGATGGAGAAACTGTTTCTGAAAGTGATAAACTGGAAGAAGATGATCTCATTGGTAAACCCAGGGCTGTTCAGGTAAGATACAACGTCCGGTGGCCAGATAAAGTTCCAATTATTAAAGCGGGTGAAACACTCACATTTACCGGTGGTGAATACCGGGCAGACACTCCCACGCATGAAGGGCTCCCCGGAGTTCTCGGATGGGCAGCCGGTGAAATTGTCTATGACAGCCTGAACAAACAAATGAGTTCAGATCTTATGAAAACCGATTATCTGGCCAGATTAGCACCTGTTCTTGAAAAAGTTTGTGTTGATTTGAGTATACTTCAGGAAGAATTTCAGCCTGCAAATGGAAGGGTCGATGTGGTCAATGGTTTCTATTATTTTAAGGACTTGCATGCAGGTATCAAAAATCGCTTGTATTACGATCCTATCGTGAAACAATTATGCTTTAAAGGTTATGTCAATGATAAAACATTGGGTGATGATACCCTGACAGCCGCGCCACCATCGGTTTATGTATTGCAGCCGAATATTATGAGCACTCAGGAAAAAGATGATATCACCAGCCTTGAAAATATAGACACAACCTTTTCTCAAGCGGTGAAAAGCCTTTTTACAAAAAGTCGAAATAATTTAATAACTGAAACGGGGTATACCATCGGATTGGAGAACTGTTCCGACAAGGTTTGTCAGCAAAAAGTTTTGGGGCCCGGCCTTGCTCTGATGCCCAATGGTGCGCTTCTTGATCCGGATAACGCAACGTTTAAGTCTTTTCAGGAAGGTTATGTAACATTGGCGGAAAATAATCGTAATGAATTGGGTGCCCTTCCAGTTGCCCTTCATATTATCAAGGTAAAAAAACAATTATATCGCGGAGCCATTAAAACTATTGAATCAGGCAATGTATTTGATGAAAAAATAACCCTTCGTCATACAGCAGATTTTGGCGCTAATCCTGAAGATATCGTGTTTGAATGGTATTATCGTGAAGAAGATGGCTCAGAGGAAGCACCACCATCACCGCCAGGCACAATGGGCAAATGGCAGTTGTTTCCTGATAACAGTGGCGGTGACACGCCAGGCCTGGGAATGAACGAAATCTGTATGAGTGGTGCTGGCGCTGCTTTATTGGTGGATAATCTGTTTTTCTGTCGATATCGACATAAAAACAGCACTGAACTTTTTTCTGACTGGGCGGGCGCAGCCAATTCACGTCCACCCAAAACCGGTGAAAACCCCAAAGATACCTGGCAGGCACAATTGGCCGAAGGCTGGGTGAAACGAGTGGTCAATGGTATTAATCCATTTGAAGCACGGGTTCAAAGTTTTTCAAACAGTGACAACCCTGCAACATATGTGAGTATGATTGAACAGGCTGGACAACGATTTGAAGGTAATGTGGCTTTCAATCCGCAAAAGGATGTCATTGAAAATGTGGGTTTGATTGAACTCTATCAAACTGTACTTAATCGTGCGACCTCATTGTCTATCGAACTGGATCAACCAGCAACATCATCAGGCATTGTTACGGCCTTGCTTCTGGCAGCCAGCAGAATCAATGGATTTTATAATCTTCTGGGCAATGAAGCCTATACCGATGCCCTGGATCCAACCATAGGTTTTGGTTCCGAAAGTGTCGAATATGGCTCGCTGGCCCCGACAATTTTCAGTTTTATGAATCAGGTGCCTGACTTGCTGGAAGAAGAACTATGCTTGCTGAGAGGTCGTGAGGAAGAAGGTGCGCGTCCTGTATATAATCGGTTGTTATGGAATTTCACCAAAGCTGAAGGTGAGGCGGCTTATGCGTTGTCTTACAATATTGGCGATGTCAACGACGATGGTTTTATTGATGAGGCTGATGGTCGGACAATGTATCCACAGGGACATGGTGATGCCTGGGGACATTATCTCACCGCATTAAAAGGATATTATGACCTTTTGACGCATGATTATTTTAATTGGGAATCCAGGAGCGAAAAGTTCAGTATCGAAGGTGTGGTTATTGATGTTGACTACTTTGATGAACGTAAATTTGCGGAATCGGCTGCTGCCAAAGCCAAAGTTGGTAAGGAAGTGTTAAATCTTACCTATCGCTCCCGATATGTTGAAGATCCCGATGGGCAATGGCAAGGATACAAAGATACAGAAAATGATCGAAACTGGGGGCTAACAGGTTGGGGACGTCGCGCCTATTTAGGTGCATATCTGGATTGGACAGCAGCAAATTTTATTCTTCCGGCAAATGATACTGAACATAAAGGGATAAAAAAAGTTGACCGGACCACAGTTCCTGATTTGATGGACATTACTGCACAAGCCAGAGATATTCAACAGGAAATGAATCACGCAGATACCGGGCTTAATCCACTGGGATTGGCATCTGATGTCGTACCTTTTGATATTGATCCATCTCGCCTTCAGCCGGGTTCCAGTAATGCTGCCGGTCATTTTGAACAAGTTTATGAACGCGCAATCAAGGCTTTGGAAAATGCTCAGGTCATTTTTGATCATGCCAATGACTTGAAAAATCGTATTCGTCAGGTGGCAAACGATACCCAGGAATTTACCAATCAGGTGGAAGAACAGGACAGAGATTATCGTAATCGACTGATCGAATTATTTGGAACACCCTATGAAGGAACCATCGGTTCCGGGAAAGTATATCCTGCTGGATATCAAGGCCCTGACTACTTTTTATACATGTATGTGGATGTCAATGAAGTCAGCGATGAAACCATCCCGCCACCAGTTGAATGCAATGAGGCGTCTGACAATAGTGGCTGTATTCATGCCTATTTTAAATCAATGGCAGTAACAGATTATACATTTGATGAAAATGACATTGATTATAGTGATACCAAAGTTAATTTCAGCAATTTTTTTAAAACAGATCTTTCGTCAGATGCAGTCTTGTTATCTGAAAATGTATCCAGTACAGACTTTAACATACTGGATATCGGATTTCCCATGGGCGCCGGAGACTACACTTTTCAAGCCCCTGAAAAATGGGGGTTGAGACGTTCTCCCGGACAAATCCAGATTGCAGCCATTGAAATGGTAAAGGCTGAGGCTGACCTTCAACTGGCAATGGCTGATTACTGTGGACTGCTTCAGGAAATTGAACTGGCAACTGAAGATCTTCAGGCAAGGTCTGATTTAAACTCCGAAGAGTTAATGATTGGAGACGAATCATATGCAAAAACAAAATCTTATAATGATAAAATAATGGCTTTACATGGCGCTGCTGCGGGAATGAGGCTTGTAGGAGATACAGCATTTGGTGTAGCCAGTGCTGTTGTTGCAGGCCTGCCAACAATTATTGGAATGTCAAGCGATCCCAGCAGCACAGCCAGATTAGCTGCTCTTAACGTTTCATTTGGTGTCAAAACTGCTATGGATTGGGGGGCAACAGCTATTGATTCTATGGCTGAACTTTCCGAATCTAACAAAGAACTTGCTGAAATGGATACTGACACAAAAATTCAAAAAGCAGGTTATAAATATGATATACAACAGGGCATTCATGAAATTGAAGCCAGTATGGGTAATGAAGCGCCAATGAGACTGGAAATATTTAAACGAAAAGAACATATGCGTCAGGAAACAGAAAAGTTCAAGGCCTTGCTGGCGAAAGGTCTAAGACTTTTAGAAGAACGTAAGGCATATAACGCCAAAATTGCTGCAAAAACCCAGGGCAAACGATATATGGATATGGCATTTCGGTTAAACATGAACGATGCCTTATCCAAATATAAATCGGCTTTTGATCTGGCTGCAAGATATACTTATCTATCAGCCAAAGCTTATGATTATGAAACCAATCTGAGTGACCGGGATGCCGCATCAGCCAAATATTATCTGACAGAAATTGTCAAAGAGCGAACATTGGGTCAATTAAAAAATGGTGTATATGTCATTGGCCGTGGTGGATTGGGTGATATCATCAGTCGAATCAACGTCAACTATGATGCAATGAAAGGCCAGATGGGCTTTAACAATCCACAAACAGAAACCGGACGCTTTTCTTTGAGAAAAGAACTGTTCCGAATCAGGACTGACGAAGACATTTCTTACACAACAGGTGAGGATGATGATCGTGCCAATACCGCTACATATGCCCGAATTCAAAATGATGATGAATGGCACAACCTCCTGAAAAAATATGTCAAAACCAACTTATGGGCAATGGCTGAATTTCGTAAGTACTGCCGGCCATTTATTTCCGAAGATGCTGGCGCACAACCCGGTCTGGTGATTCCATTTGAAACAACTGTACTTTCAGGGAAAAATTTTTTTGGATGGCCATTGGGTGGTGGGGATCATGCCTATGATCCGACCAATTTTGCCACAAAAGTTCGTTCTGTGGGACTCTGGTTTGAAGGTTATGATAATGCATCACTTTCTGAAACGCCGCGCGCTTATTTGATACCTGTAGGTATTGATTACATGATGGTACCGGACAGCCTGGATCTGGATACCCGGGAATGGACCATTGTTGATCAGAAACTCCCGGTTCCTATGCCTGTTGGAAATTCCAATCTGAACAATCCAGATTGGATTCCGTCGCTGGACAGTCTTGATGGCTCAATGATGCAGGTCAGACGATATTCCAGTTTCAGGGCATATCATGACAGTGGTTATTTTGATGAAAATGAAGTCAGTTTTGACAGCCGACTTGTGGGCCGAAGTGTCTGGAATTCGAGATGGTTACTGATAATTCCTGCGGCAACCTTTCATTATGATAAGGATGCGGGGCTGCAAACCTTTATCAGTACTGTGACTGATATCAAGTTGTTCTTTCAGACCTATGCGATATCCGGGGGATAGGGGACAAAGTAGTTCATTCTTATTCATCTTCTTCAGCGTAATCCTGGTTCAAAATAAATAGAATTAACTTTTTATGAAATGGGAAACTTATTTTTCAAGTATTCCTAAATGAGAAACTTATTTTCTCCAGTAATTAAGTTGAGTTGTGGGCATCGCCTACAGCGCAATTGATTTAAATAATAATATCATAAAGGATAGACACAATGAAAAAAATTACCTACTTACTCATGATAGTTATTTGGATGTCCGGCACTGCATTCGCCGGACTCACCAGAATACAAACCATTGATATCCACGCTGGCTGGAATGCCATCTTTCTTGAAGTTGAGCCCGATCAACCCGATCCAGACTTACTGTTTGCCGAAACAAGTATCAAACAAGTGCTGGCCTATTATACGAAAATATCACCGGTTCAATATATTCAAAGTCCAGATGAAATAGAATTTAAACAAAATGGCTGGTATCGCTGGGTGCCATCAGAACATCCAGAATCCATTTTAAATAATCTGCATAGACTCCAGGCCAACCATGCTTATCTTGTTTTTTCTGAAACGAATTATACCTGGAATCTCACAGGGACGCCTTTTTTTCAAAACAGAATATGGCAACCAGATTCCTTTAACTTTACTGGATTTCATGTCGATCCACAGGCTCCGCCAACTTTTTTTCAATTTTTTGAAGGCTCTAAAAGTCACGAAAAATTGATAATATATACTTTAAATCAAAATAATTGGGAAAAAATTGAATATCCATCAGAAACAAACATTACATCAGGAAAAGCTTACTGGGTATACTGTACCGGAGGATCAGAATATCAAGGCCCAATGAAAATAATACTTCCATCACCAGACAATGCATTAAGCTACTATTTAACTAACCCACTATATGAAATACGCATTGTCAATCAATCACCAAATCCACTGTCATTTACAATGATGCCACTGCTCAATACTAATGAAAACAACACTCCTGTGCCATTGTCCATCATTATATATTCAGATACCATGCAAAAAGGGTTTGAACCCTTTACAGCCTATACGCCGGAAAACTCAATTGAAGCAGGCGATTTCAGTCAAATCAAACTGGCAATCAGGCGAAAAGAAATTAATCAGGATTCAGTGAGCAATCTGCTAAAAATTATGGATGATGTTGGGGATGTTTTCTATGTTAAAGTATGGGCAGAAAATATTCGGGAATGATTACATTGGTCGTTTAAAATAATGCGCAGGAATGCTCGAAAAATAAGTTCCCCATTTCATAAAAACTGATTATATCGGCTTTTGGGGAGCAATAATTTCAAATAGTTATGAGGTTTTTATAAAAACACTTTAAGTCCCGCAGGGACGACAGATAATAGCCTGGAGCTTTAGCTCCAGGTTCTTGCTGCGGACTTTCATTTTGGCACAT
>PEAL01000018.1 GCA_002753725.1 Deltaproteobacteria bacterium | reverse complement strand
CTCCAGGCTTCTTGATCGGGAAGTGCTATAAATGACAACCGCAACAAGAACCTGGAGCTGAAGCTCCAGGCTATTATCTGTCGTCCCTAACGGGACTTAAAGTGTTGTTTTTTAATAAAATTCTTTTAGCCTGACGGCTATGGGCTTTAGCCGGCTTCGTCCTGGGCTATATTAATTCGCCCTTTCAGATACAAATAAATCTAAAATGTCCGACTTTTTGGGAATGCGCCCATAAAACACTTGTTTTCACTCTTGTATGCTTGCGCTAATTTTTTTATTGACGAATTGTTATAAATCCAATACAGTTAAAAATTATATCACATCATTGAAAACTTTGAATTTCGAATGAAATCCTGACAGCCTCTATTTTCGAAACATGCGAATATCATTACGATATTCCTTGCTCTCTCTGAAGGTTTAAACCTTCGCCTCTAGGCCGATAGATTTATCATTCAAATATTTAAATAGCAGATCATAGCTTTTTTGAACTTAAGTTTGTTACTTACTATCGAACTATGAGATACTGACAGAAGCAGGGCAGAAGAGGTTTCAGAAGATGAAAGAACATATTGATAAATGTTTGAATATGATAGATGGAATTTGTCATCTGAATGAAAAAAAAAAGTTGAAAGAAATCGGCGCATTTATTAATACAGCATTCTCTATAACGCCTAATATCTATAGTCCGGCAAATTTGAAATATCTGTTTACATATCCGGATCCGATAGGTATTGTTGCCGACTTTTTATCTAACTATATTAATTCTAATGTTCTTACTGAAGAGTGTTCGCCTGTTTTCACTCATTGTGAAGCAGAAATAATAAAAACATTGTTGTCATTAGTCGGTTATCCTGAAGGAGATGGGGTTTTTTACCCCGGAGGATCGTTATCCAATCTGGCGTCTGTCGTTTTGGCTGTCAGGAAAGAAAATATCGATCTTGGAAAGTCAGCTGTAATCATTCCCGAACATGCCCATTATTCTATCGAGAAGTCTGTAAAAATCTGTGGTATCCGAAATATTCTTAAAGTCAAAACGACAGCAAAAGGAGTTGTTAATTTGGATCATTTGAAAAAAATGACCCAAAAAGTAAAAGACGATAATCTGAATCTTGTTTATTATTGTTGCGTTCTTGGAACAACAAACTTTGGAACCTTCGATCCTGTTGAAGATATCATCGAAATATTCAAAAAATTTTATGTTACCCCCTGGGTCCACTTCGATGCAGCCTGGGGCGGTAGTGTTTACTTTAGTCATGACAGATCATTTTACCAGAAAATCAGTTGTTTTTCAGATTCAATCACATTGGACTTTCATAAATTTCTGTCAGCCCCCTTATTATGCTCAGCATTGCTCGTCAAAAATAAATCCTTTTTATGGGAAAAAGAATGGTCAGATCAGGCTAGTTATCTGTATAATAGTTATCAAGATGAAAAATACAGTCTGAGCTTAAAAAGCTTGCAATGTTCCAGGGAGGCCTATGCTTTCAAGTTATGGCTGATGTTCAAATACCACGGCTTTGATTACTTTCAAGGTCTGATTCAAAAATACCATCACAACCGTAAAGCATTCAAAAAACAATTAAATAAAAATATTTTATATGTGGTCGAACCGCAATATTTCAATCTTTGTATGTGGTTTATCCCTAAAGAAATGGAGGTCAAAGAAAGCATTAAGGCTTACACAAGGGAACAACTGGAAAAAATAAATCGATTCAACATAGCCATGTACGAAAGAATTGTTGAAGATGGTTTTATGAAAATCACTTGTTCCAGTTTCAATAATGTCGCATTTATCCGAATAATAGTGCATCACGCAAATTTGACAGAGAATATTATTTCTGAAATCGTAGCTTATTTATATAAAGTCCATGAATCGATTTCCGCTAAAATAGATGATCAGCATTTAAACTGAACCGTGTTAATCTTTTAGGAACAATTGAAAAATAAGCTCCCCATTTTAAATTGGAGTCCCAAAGCTTTAGCTTTGGGAATGCGTCCTTTGGGACTCCAATCTAAAATGGGGAACTTATTTTTCACGTATTCCTTAGCGTATAGCGAAGCTCAGTAGGGTTCATTTCAGTACAACAGGAGATATTATATTCTATGATGAGAGAAGCTGCAATTCTTCTTGCCGCATATAGCGGGATGAGGTTGGTTGAAAAATTTAATGCCATCCTTAAAAAAAATTCCGACTCAAAAGCTCAATCTGCCGACTCAAAAGCTCAACCTGCCGACTCAAAAGCTCAATCTGCCGAGCTGGATTTGGAAGATAATAAAACCACAGTACCCGCTGTTAAAAACAATTCTGATATACAAATCAGACATCAGTTCGTCACCAATTGTGCTTCAATGGGTGTATCGCTCTTAAGGCAATTTGTTTATTCGTCTCCGCAGATAGTCATGTTAAATATCGGTCTTTATTTTTACAACTCATTACCTCACTTAAAAGAAGCCGAAGAATCTCTCGTTAATGAAAAAAGGATCAGCGGTCAACTCCTTGATATTATAACTGTTGTTGTATCGATCTCTATTAATCAGTATTTTATCGCCAGCTTTCTGGAAATGGTCTTTTGTATTTCTGCCAATATCAATGATAGAACCATGAAGAAATCCAAGGATAAGCTCGCTAATATCTTTGGACAACTGCCTCGTGATGTATGGGTTTTAAGAAACAGCGTTGAAGTCAGTGTTCCATTAGAGGAGGTGCAGCTTAATGATATTGTGGTGGTAAACACAGGTGAAGTTATTCCTGTTGATGGTGTTATCATAAAGGGCGAGTCAACCGTTGATCAGCATGCATTGACAGGAGAATCTCAGCCAGCAGAAAAGAGCGTGAATGACAAGGTGTTCGCCTCTACAACAGTTTTAACCGCTCAAATCCATATTCGGGTTGAAAAAACTGGAAAAGACACTACAGTTGCTAACATTGGGCAAATATTGGATAACACCACTGGATTTAAAACAATGACCCAGTTAAAGGGTGAGCAATGGGCAGATAAATCCGCATTGCCTCAAGTGGGGCTGACAGGTTTAGCCTTAATGTTAGTGGGTAGGATTGGTGGCATCGCTATCCTCTATTCCAATTTTGGATATCGTATTAAACTCAGTACCCGACTTTGCACGCTCAACCATCTCACCTTAGCTTCTTATAAAGGCATCCTCATCAAAGATGGACGTGTTTTTGAATCAATGAGAGGAATAGATACCGTTCTGTTTGACAAGACCGGCACTTTGACTCAGGATCAGCCAGAAGTAGGAAAAATAATTATCTTTGGCGACTATAGCCCAGATGACATTTTAGCGTATGCAGGAGCGGCTGAATGTAAGTTAGCGCATCCGATTGCCAAAGCGATTGTCCAACAAGCCATAAGTTCCAATGTGTCTTTGCCTGATATAGATGATGCGAGCTATCAAATTGGTTATGGTATCAGGGTGGTTATCAAAAACAAGGTTATCAAAGTGGGCAGTTCTCGGTTTATGACGACTGAAGGGATTGTTATCCAGGAAATTATAAAAAAAGCAATGGATGATATTCACGCCCAGGGTGGCTCTCTGGTGATGGTTGCCATCAATGATAAAATAGAGGGGGCTATTGAACTGCAACCGACTCTGCGTCCTGAAATAAAAACGATTATCAGTGGATTGAGACAGCGTGGTATTAAACATATGGCGATTGTGTCAGGTGATCACAAGCATCCTACCAGAAAATTTGCCGCCGAGTTAGGTATGGATGATTATTATTATGAAACGTTGCCTGAAGATAAAGCAAAAATTGTTGAGAAACTTCAGCAGGAAGGCCGCTCTGTCTGCTTTATCGGTGATGGCGTCAATGACGCTGTTGCCATGAAGAAAGCGACTGTTTCTATTTCTTTACGAGGGGCTACCTGTATTGCTACTGATTTAGCTCAGGTCGTTTTCATGGATGGCACTTTATCTTGCCTCTGTGATCTTTTTGATCTTGCCAATGATATGAATTATGAGATGAAAAAAAATCTTATTGTCAGTATCATTCCCATACCAGCCATTATCGCTGGCGTTTTCTTTTTTCATTTCGGAATGTTTCCTGTAATCTTGCTTAATCAGCTTGGTTTTTGGGGGGGGATAGGAACTGCCATGCTTCCCTTAAAAAATATAAATACAGATCGTTCAGACGCGGAGGATTCGGATTGCAAAATCACCGCAAAATCTTAATAAATATGACATCAAAGATATGATCGCTTACTTATGCTCGAAAAATAAGTTCCCCATTTTAGATTGGAGTCCCAAAGCTTTAGCTTTGGGAGTTCCTTAGCTTTTCAATGCGTTGTTTTTCTGTGACTCCCAATCCAATGCTAAAGCTTTGGGACTTCAGTATTCATCGAATGAATATAAAAATGAGTTAAAACTATTTTTTTTATGTTTCCTCACTGGTTTTCAATTGCCCATAATCCAGTTTTATTAAGCGATCTGCTGTATGGTAGTAATCATCATCATGAGTGACAGCAATAATACTTTTTCCCTTTTTACGTAAATCAGGTAACAAGTAATAATAAAAATAATCCATGAAATGTGGCATCTGATCAGCCGCCCATTCATCAAAAATATATATGGGCTTATCTTCCATCAATGAGATAACCAATGCCAGTCTTTTTTTTTGTCCACTTGATAATTCAAGTCCCGTAAAACGATTATCTTCATAAGACAATCGTTGATCCAGATTCATCATTTCTATCAGAGTTTTCAGTTTCTTCTGATCGATGTCCTGTTGTACCCCATATAAACGATTAAATAGATGGAAATCTGTAAAAATTGCTGAAAATAGATATTTATATTGTGTAATATCTATTTCGTTACCATTGATAAATACATTTCCAGATGATGAAGCGTAAAGTCCGGTGATCACTTTTAACAGTGTTGATTTTCCACTCCCATTTCCACCACTGATGAATAATATTTCTTCTGGATAAATTGAAAAGGAAATGTTTTTCAGGAAAAAAGTTGAATGATCACTTATATCGGAATAGCCAAAGCAAATATTATGGTATTTTATCTCTTTAAATGTATGTATTTTTTGAGTTGGGATGCTATCCGATGTTTCCTTTTTTAATTGTTTCAATGTTTCTTCCAACATGATTAATCGTTCTATGGAAACGCCTAATTTAACAATAAATGGAATAACACTTTTTATACTGCCAAAAGAGATAAACAATATTAACGTCATTGTAACCATCATAATATCTGGCGTGATCTTCCCCATATAAGGTAAAATAAATACAATGGGCAGAAAAATACAATACTCAAATATAATTGAATATACATTACTTTTTATTAAAAGATTTTCTGCCTCAATTCTTAACTTCCTGTTATCAGCAGATTTGACTTTCAGGCATTGATGATAGAAATCATCATTTTTTTGATCATTCAGTTTTAAGTCTTTAAATCCATCAACAACATCACGGGTTGCAGCAAATAATTCTCGCTCCTTGTTTCTGGCTTCATGAATCAATTTTTTTGCCTTAAGCATATAATAACTATAAATAGAAATTGAACAGCAGATTATTTCAATGACCAGCCAGCAAGATAGTGGCGATACAATCAATATTAAGACGAGAGTGCTTATCGTAAAAAAAATTTCCTCGATAAGATGAAACATTTTTTCGATACTTTCTGAAAAAATTTGTGTCTCCAGCGTAATCGCATTATAACCACCTGATTTATCAATTTTTTCAAATGACTGCAAATCACAATTTCGAATATTTTCTATAATTTTTTCTCGAACTTCGCTAAGAATATTTTCAGTAATATCAACGCTTTTTTTTCGAGCATAACAATATGTGAAATAGAGCATGATCAGTGACGACAGAAACATAATTTTGTATCTAAACTCAGGTGGTTGAGGAAGAATGTAAACCAGAACATTTACCAGCAAAATAATCGTCAATAAATTAATACCATAACATGCGGCTGTCCCCAGTAAGTAATTTCGAATGTCTTTTGAATAATGATTAATAATTTCTTTCATCAGGGTCGTTTCTTTGTTACAATTTTTCCATCTTGCATGGTTATCAACTGATCGGCAATATCAAAATATCGCGTATCATGTGTGGCGACAATTATGGTTTTACCGCTTTTCTTAAATAGGGGTAGTAAACGGGTATAAAAATTTTTTTTAAAAAAAGGCTCCTGCTCTGCCGCCCATTCATCCAGTATATAGATAGGTGCATCTTCAAGCATCAAATAAACAAGCGCCAGTCTTTTTTTTTGGCCGGTGGAAAGCCCGGAATACTGGAATTTATGATCTTGCCATTTGACCTGTTTCTCGATGCCCATCAAATGAAGCAATTCATCAATTTTTTTTTCATCGATATTTTTCAGGCCATACATACCATCAAATAAATGGCAATCTGAAAAAACAGTAGAGAATAAATACTGATATTTTGCAATATCGACTGTTGTACCATTCAGATAAATTTCACCGGCAGTCACTGGATAAAGACCTGTTAAAACTTTTAAAAGAGTTGATTTTCCGCTGCCATTCCCCCCCACAAGAAATATTGTCTCTCCTGAATGAATATCCAAAGAGACAGGACCTATCCTGAAACCAGGTTCATCATTATTGATTTTATAGGTAAATTGAACTGATTTCAGTTGAAGATGGTTCATGGCTACCGGGTCGGGCTGTTTTGATGTTGATATATATTCAGAAGGTTGTCCTCTTGAAGAAATCTTTTTTTCCAAATTGTTCAGGCGATCAATAGAAACCATTGATGCAACAATTTCTGGAAGGGCCAGAAAAAAAACGCTCAGAGGTTCATTCATAAAGACAGACATGACAATAATTTTAAATCGGATTGAAACGGAATAGTCCTCTGGAAAAGCTAAAATAATGGCAGCCAGTCCAATATAAAACAACACAAAACGGACACTTTGAATGTCAACAAATTGCTTTCCAATTCTTTTGCGTAAGCGGTTGACACGTTTGCTCAGCGGAGCAAGATAATGATGAAAAAAATCTTCATTTTTGTCAGTATTTAATTTCAGCTCTTTGAAACCATCGAAAATATGACCAACTTCATCAAATAATTCTGTTTCTTTGCCGGTCATCTCATCGATTGTACTGACAAGAAAATGATAGTGAAGTTGATAATACAGACATCCAATTGCGACAAAAAAAATATATAAACATCCTCCCAAGAATGACAGACGAAGCATATAAATAATAATCAGAAACATGGTTGTGAATGATTGAACAATCTGAATAAATGATAATGAAGAACGAGATATTTTTTTGGTATCGATTGAAAGTTTCGTATAGATCTCTCCCTGATCCATTTGTTCCATTTCCAATAAAGAAGAATGACGCAGTTGGTTGGCAATCCTATTACGATAAATCTCTAAATTTTCCTCTACAAGTTTTAAACATAATTGAAGAGACAGCTTTTTTAAAAAGCATAATACGATCAATGAGATAAAAAAATAGGGAAGCATTGACACAGCCTGGAGGGTATTGTTATGAATGACTTCTTGTGCGGCATTATTGATAATCAGGATCAGAATGGATTCTGAAATACCAGCGACAACAGACATTATTAGAGCGATGATGGGTCGAAAATCAAACTGATTATCAACGTAAAACAAGAATTTAACCATTATATTTTTCTTTTATTTATCAATAACTCTCATTGGGGTTCAGTCGTACTTTATTGCAAATTTTTATAAACATGAATCATTTTCATTTTAATATCAGTGGTATAAAATAAAGTGAAATAAGCATAATTAACCACAGCAAACATAATAATGAAAATAAATAGTCGAGAAACAATTAACATCTTGTTTTTTCTTTTATTCGATGGAGCATAAAAAAGTATCAACAAACAACAAAGCAAGCCCAAACATGTTCCTGTAAATAATGAAAGGTATATGTATTGAACAAACATTACATTCTGAAATTCAAAAAAGGAACACGACTTGATTAAAAAATAACCTGAAACAACCATGATCGAAATTAACGAATAAAGAAACACCGAAGTAAATTTTAATGGAGAAATACAGATGACCACCAGAAATAGAAAAAGCATAATGGCAGGTGCCAATAATTTAAGGGCATACTTGTTGTCAGATCTTTTAATATTTACAACAGCATTGCCGGTTGAATAGACAACAGGACGTTTTAAGTGGTAGTCTATGGGAATTCCAAAAGATGATTCATAAGAAATAATACCATTATAAAAATCTGTGTCACACACTTTCCATTCAGAAGGCATTTGAACAGTCTCTTGTTTATGTATATTCAATTGCTCATTGACAAATGATTCGTTCACATTGTCAGGAATGTATGTTACCTTTTTTAAGGTTTGATTCAGATGTCTGAACTGAATAGAAAGCTCATGTTTTTCAAAAGGACACTCTGAAAAATCAAAATCTGACTTGAACTGTTCTTTCAGATGATACACACGCGTTACAATGTCGTTAACTTTGTATTCTGTGAAGATTTTATTTAAATGAACTGGATTCAAGGCATTCAAGAAAACAATATTATTATCATCAAATTCCCCCTTAAATCTAAACCAGATAAAAAAATCCATCTCGTATGTACCATTCAAAATATTTATGTTCTTGACTTCATTCACATGAATACCGGAAAATACAATTCGTGTTACATCCATAACAATATTTCCGGATGTTTTTAGCTGATTGTTCAATATCTTTTCAAAAGCCTTTTCATCATTCATAGGATGCAGTTGAGTGTAATATTGTAAATAATATGGCACAGGGGCGTGGTTTTTGATATAAATTACCTTCAGCGGAAACTTGACATTTCTATCATTGTCAAAAAATAATGGCCCACAGATGCCTTTAACTGAAGATTCGAGGTTATAATGGCTTTTCAAATTATTACGAATAATCTTACGTGCATCCCTGATGTTTTCTGACCCATCGATATTCAACATCGATTTCAAGGCCATCAATGTGGCATCATAATAACAAGCAGAAACCCATGTCGGCTTACTTGAATATTTTTTTAGATAATCAGCAAAGAAGTATGGATTACGATCATTAGCAAAATCAGCAAGGAAGGGCGATATGGTATAAATATTATCCGAGTAATAGCCAGGTCTTGTTTTTTCCTGAGGGTATTTCGATATTTCTTTGATAAACGAATTGGTAGAAAAAGAATCCGGACCGAAAATTTGATATTTTGAACCGGGATATTTTATCGAGGAAACAAGCCTGCCGCCTTCTCTGGCATGTGTTGCCAGAAAAAAAATTCCTGGATTGGGTATTGTTCTTAATTCACTAATAATTTTATTCAATTGGTCGTTCAAAGTTGAAGATTTCGTATCAAAATGCCATACATTCTTAATATCCAGTCCTAATATATTTGCTTTTGATTCAAAACTGCTGAAAAGGGATTTCCCATATTCATCTGCATCATAAATAACGCTGCACGATTTATGTCCCAACGACGCATAAATATAACTGGCAATAAATTGGCCCTGAAAATTATTATTGGGGATAACACTAAAATACCACTCATTTTTATTTGTGATATTTTCAGATGTTGCAGAACCAGTAATCGACGGGATTCTTTCTTTAAGATAAAGTTTTCCTGCTGCAAGAGATGTCGTGCTGAAATAATGCCCTAATACCAATAAGGCTTTATTTCTTTTTGCAATTTCCATAGCTACTTTAACAGCAGTATTTCTATCCCCCTTGTCATCATAAACATCGAGAGTTACTTTTCGACCATTAATTCCACCATCACTGTTCACATGATCCAGACATAATTGGATACCTGATAACATGTCTTTACCGATGACCTCATATTCGCCGCTCATAGCGACTGCTGCAATAACCAGATCCTTTTTCAAGAAATCATTGTGAAACATAAGAATCCAGATAGCTGACAATATGAACATAATAAGAAATATAACGCTAAACCATTTTTTCATAGGGGACTTTCTGTAATCGAATATTTATTGTATTTATCCTTGAAGCCATACTTATGGTTGCAATGACCATTTGCGAATATGCTGCCCTCCCAGCGGCATATGATACCAGTTCTTTATTCTGGGATTAACCAGATAATGTGAGCTTTCAAAATAAACAGGAACAATTGCACAGACTTTCTGACATAACACTTCTTCAGCCAGACAATAATAATGCATTCGATTAGAAAAATTTATTGTTTGGTCAACAGTGTTCATCAAATGAACAAATTCGTTGTTATTCCAGCGAAGGACATTGTCTTTTCTTTCCGGATGAAATTGTTCGTTCAAAAAGTTGTTCGGATCCAGATAGTCTGCACACCATCCATATCGAATCAAATGCCAATTATTATCAGACGTTAAAGATTTAACAAAATTTTCCCATTCAAGGGGAAGTATTTTTGCGCGAACATTTAAATAATATTGCAAGCAATCTTTTATACCTCTGGCAATGCTCTCATGTCTTTCAGAACGATTCACAGCGATAATAATCTCTGGAAACCCCTCACCATTGGGATAACCTGCTTTTGTCAGCCATTGTTTAGCTGCTTTTGGATTGAATGCGTTTTTCTCTTGAAAACAATCTTCAAGTTGAGGCGTAAAATTATTGGCAATTTTTTGTTTTCCATTTAAGATATATTGAATGATCCGATTTCTATCAATGGCTGCATTGATGGCTTTTCTTACCCAGACATTATCCACTGGATAATTAATGGTATTAAAAGCATAAGCATACGAACAATGAATAGCCTTTTTAAAATATTGGTTTTGATATTTTGGATTCATGGACAGGTCATATATCCGGTCCGTTGGCAACTGAAGATAATTGCCACCAAGGAGATCGACTTCATCCGAATGATACATTTCAATGCCGAGATGTTCATCAGGAACAACCAGATAACGAATTTCAGGAATAGAAACAGTTGATGCATCAAAATACAGGTCATTTTTTCGCAGAACCATCATCAGCCCCTCTTCCCAAGCAGCCAGTTTATATGATCCATTGGATATAATTTTTTCTGGCCGGGTCCAGGTATGAGGATATTCATCAACGATCTTTTTGGGTAATGGTCTGAAAATCCATAGTCCAGCCATTGATGGGAAATAAGGTGCAGGTTTTTTCAGTTGAAAAGATATCTGGTAATCATTGATGACATTAACACCAAGCTGTGAAGTCTTTGTCAATTTGCCTTCGTTGTATAATTGGGCATTTTTTATGATGAACAGGGAAGAGACATAAGGAGATTCATTCTCAGCCTGTAAATGAGCGCGTATGGCCCATTGGATATCATGGGCGGTCACTTTCGTTTTGTCAGTCCAAACAACATCGTTTCTTAAAAAAAAGGTATAGTGTGTATAGTCAGCGTTGACAGTCCAGTGGGTTGCCAGTTCTGGAACCGGTTTGTACGTATCAGGATCAAAATCTGTCAAACCTAAAAAGAGCTGTTCTACAATGTCGATTGAAACCATATCATTGATTAATCCAGGGTCAATCGAGTGAATTTTTCCGGGAATGGGAATTCTCAATGTAAAATCCTTAATGGTTTCATAGATATTGACTTCGCCAAATAATTGTCTTTCGATATATGAGAATATGCCATTACCAGACATTTTAAGAAAAATTACTTTATCTGAAACCCCACCATTTTTATTCATTGAAAATGTGCCGCATGCCCCATGCCATTTCTCTATCAAATGCATCGATATGGCAACCTCTCCAGGAACAAATGATCCGCTTTGTTCAATAGCGTGGGCCAAAAGATTGACAGCATCATATCCTGATGCAGCCAGTTCATCAGGTGTATTTCCAGTTTTTTCTTTAAACAGATTAACAAACGTTCTGTTAGCGTCAAGGGATTGAATAGGATCAAAATAGGTGGGAACAACGATGTTAGATGCTTCATCTTCAAGAATTTGAAAAAGCTTATATGAATTCAAATAATTTGTCGTCAGAATGGTCTGATTCAGCCCCATTTTTCTTGCTTGTTTGATAAATTCTGCCGCTCCAGGTATTTTCCCACAAATAAACAAGGCATCAACAGTCTTAATTTGTTTGATCTCGCTGATAATATCTTTGAAGTTGGTTGACCACGAAATATAGGATTTAGTGACAGCAATCTGAATAGTATATTTTTCTGATTGAGCTATAAAAAAATTGGCCAGTTGAGACATTTCAGTATTGATATCAAAAATTATCGCGATATTATTTAACTTCATTTTTTTGGCATATTCAAGGATACGACACAGCATTTGTTCGCTGGTTGGTGTATTACTGAATACATATTTGTACTGATTTTGTAACAGATCTGGCTTTGTCGCCCCCGGACTGATAAAGAGAATACCTTTATTTTCATATGTGATTGATGTCGCAATGGCAACATCAGATTGATTATGACCGATAACTGCCAATATCTTATTGTTTTTGCCCAACTTTTCGGCAATAGAAAGGCCTTTAAGAACATCTCCCTCATCGTCATAGTAAACAGGACTTAATTTTTTTCCTAAAATTCTATAGGTATTAAGCCTGTCTATGGCAATATTGACACCATCAAGGAAGTCATTTTTCATATTGGATGACGACACGATGGCAATGTGAAGATCATCAGTTGATGTTGATAGATAGGTTTCCCTGTCATCTTGTGTGATCTGGTCAATGTCACATGAAAAATGAAACAAAATGAGAATCAATAGCATTATCCGGTATATAGTAATCATGGTATTATTTAGAAGAATTGAAAATAATGGGCAGACCTTCTTTATCTCCAATAATTATAACCTTTGCATTTTCCGATTTTGAAATATCTTTTGTCGCCTGAATACCTTCCCAATGTAAAATCTTATCATCTTTTAAAGCCTGAAGGATAACCTGATACTTATTACGAATTCCCTGAGCCTCAATATATTTTCGTTGTGCCTCTTTAATTTCTTTTTCTACAATAAATTCATGGGCTTCAACAAAATGTTTCTGTTCAATTTTATATTTAATGGCATTGGCTACAATATCCGGTAAAATTATTTTTCGAATCAACACATCATCTACCAGGATATAGCGTTGATGAAGTTGTTCGATGGCTTTTTCAATGGCATCGGCAATCACTTTCTGGCCGGATGTGTATATTTCATCAGAACCGAGTGTTCCGATAGTTTCTCTTAACACAGACTCGATTTCAGGAAGAATAACCTTGTCTGGATAATCAGGGCCGATATTCTTATGTAGCAGCCCTAAAAACTCATATTTTGGCCGAAAACGTATTGAAAAGTACAAATGAACTTGCAATCCAGTTTTGGATAATACATCCAATTCTTTTGAAATCTCCTGAATTCTGACATCATAAATATACATTTTATCAAATGGCAAGACCAGGTGAAAACCTTCTGGGTAGACATAGTCCACCTTTGTGCCGGTATAAAATGTCCACTTTACACCGGCATAACCAGAATAAATAACATACAAAATATTATTGATAAAAAGGGCGACTATAAAGATGATAAAAACCAGTATCAGTAATAATGGAGGGATCCATTTGGATGGTTTAGGTAAAATGCTTACTTTATTCATTTGACCACTTCTACTTCGGGTTACACTCGATCATTGTGGGCATATCCAATGGCTGGGGGCAAAGTACTTTATTCCTTGGATACGCCATCATTGTATGAGATTTTCATTCGAAATCCAAATTCTTCAATAAAATAAAAATAAATAAGATCAGTTTAATAAAAATTAGTCAATAAAAAAATTAGAGCATACATAGCATAAGTAAGCGATCATAAGCTTTCGGGTAGATTTTTATAATATGGAAAAATTTGTATATTAATGCTATGTTAAACACATAACAAAAAATCATCGTTAAAAAAAGTGGGGTTGATATGAAATTACCTTATGTTATGGGATTTCCGATTTCAGAAAGATCATAACAGAGGGTTATTATTATTGTGACAGAACCGACACGATATATCAACTTGAGGATATAGGGACTTCAATACTTTTTCTCAGACCGCGAAGGTTTGGAAAAAGTCTTTTTCTTTCGATGCTTGAAAATTACTATGACGTCAAATCAAAGGATATGTTCGACCAATTGTTCGGGCATTTGAAAATCGGGAAAAATCCGACCAAATTACGCAACAGCTTTTATATTCTGAAATTCGATTTCTCATGTGTCGAATCATGTGGAGATATCGATAAAATAAGGCAATCACTTCATAACCATGTCAATTCATGTATAGAAGGATTCATAAAGCAATATCATCAATACCTTCCTTATGAAATTTCAATAAATCCCAATGACGCGTTATCTTCGATCAATTCATTAGTGTCTACGATAAGACAATGCGATCATCCGATCTACCTTCTGATAGACGAATACGACAATTTTGCCAACGAACTGATGCTGATGACAGAAAAAGAGTCTTTGAATAAAAGTCTTTATTTGTCGACTGTAACCAAAGACGGCCCATTGAAAACCTTGTTCAAGGCTTTCAAAGCAGGAACGGACAGTTACGGTTTTGATAAAACTTTTATAACAGGAGTCACGCCGGTTGTGATGAGCGACATTACCAGTGGTTACAACATTGCCGACAATATTTACAATGATAAACAGTTCAATGGTTTGTGTGGTTTTTATGCGGATGACGTCAGAAGTGTTCTGGAACAGGTTTACAGGCTTTGCAATATCACTGACGACTCTTTGGATAATATGATGTTGCTTATTGAAAAATATTTCGATGGTCACAAGTTCTCACCATACGCTGAGGAAAACGTTTATAATCCTACTCTCGTTCTATATTTTTTAAAAAAACTACTGTTTTCATGCGAGCCACCCAGGGATATGCTTGATGATAATATGGCCGTTGATTATCAAAAGATAGAATATATCTCAAACCTGAGTAATGGTAAGGAAATTGTTTTTGATTTAAGTGAAAACGGTTTCAAGACAGAGTTGAGCAGGATTCAGCAACGTTTTGGTATAAAGAATTTACTGAGTGACGATTCCAAAGATAAACAATTTATTCTATCATACTTGTATTATGTAGGCTCATTGACGGTTTTCGGAGAAACAGACAGTGGTTTCATCTCTTTGCAAATTCCTAATCTGGTTATGAAAAACCTGTATATGGACCGGATAAAATTTATGTTGTTTCCTGAGCCTCAAAACAGAGACATCGGTATCGATGCTGCTAAAATACTACATACTCAGGGTGACATTGCACCATTATGCGAATTTGTCGAAAACAATGCGCTTAAAGTCTTCAGTAATCGTGATTATGCTTGGGCAAATGAACTTACAATAAAAACCATGTTTTTGGCTCTTACCTATAACGACATTCTTTATATCATGGATTCGGAAAAGGAAATCCGCCGGTCTTACATGGATTTGACTATGATAATCCGACCGGACAAAAGACATTTCAAAATTTTTGATATTTTATTCGAGTTCAAATATGTCTCACTGAAAACAGCTAAACTCACAGGAAACAAAGCAAAATCTTTATCTAAAAAGCAATTACGGGATTTGCCTTGTATAAAAGAAGCAATGAAAGAAGCTAAAAAACAGGCAAGAGCATATTCAAAGAAATTGAATGCAAAATACAGGAATTTAAAATTGAAAACTTTTGCTATCGTTTGCCTTGGATTTGACAGAATTTATTGGAAAGAAGTTTTGTAATCAAGCTTCAAAAGGCGCAATGATTAATATTAATATGGATCATCCCAACGAATACCAAAACTTATAGACCTATGCGTCCCTGAGATAGGAGTAGACGACTCTAAATTTAAGCAATTTTAATTGCATCTTTCAATATTTCACTGATAAACATATTATCTTCCGAAAAATCAGAATCTTTAATTGGAAATGGAGAAATGTTAAAATCAACTTTTGTTTTAATTTTTCTTATTTTTTCCTTATCTAAAAACCTGTTACCAGAAAATGAATTTGAAATTAATGCAATATCAATATCGCTCCAATCATTATAATTACCTTTAGCATATGAACCAAATAAGTAAGCTGAGTCTAAACGAATATTATTCTTTTCGATTTCAAGAAGATACTTTTTTATTATGTTGGTAACTGTATTTGGGAGTTGAGCCAATTGTACATCTCCTTAATAATTTCTAAATTTTCTTTTGTAAATTCTTCATTACATGTTTTATAAAAGCTCAGTTTATCATCAGGATATCTGGCTTCCATATTGAAATCATTGATTCTATCCAACTGTAACATTTTTTCTTCTGGAAAATTAAGCGTTGTGGACTGAGCCAAACGTATCAAATTATGAGTTTTTGGAGGTACTTTATTCTTATCTCTAACATATATTGCTTTTAGAACTTTTTCAACAACCAAGTGGCCAATAAATAAACACCATGAAAAGTGATATTAATGCTCATTTATTGAGTTGTGTCTATAAAAAATGAATGACGTTCATTAAATATGCGCCATACCCCCATTTTATTAATGCAAAAGATCTATACTGCCGATAAAATCAGAACGAAATATCTCTTATGGTAATAATATATAATTAAATATCAACTATTTAAAAAAGAGAGGTGTGCCGTGTTATTCTTACTTGATATTCAAGCAAAGATAAGGCAGTCAAGCTGCCAGCAAATTTTTTTTTTTAAAACCTTTACCCTTTTTTTTGTCATATTTTTTTCATTCCTGTTTGTTGAATTATGGTGTCCCAAATCCATAAGCGCCAGCCAAATGATTGTATCTAAACCAGGAACAGATGATCATTTGACCGATGAAATTACTCTTTCAACAACTTTTCCCACTAATTATAGCATCGATCACATTCGGTTCTTTATCCAGCCATTGGATTTACCGGATTCATTGCCCATTACAATCTGCTCACTAAGCCAGATTGACTCAAATATAGCTTCCTGTACGTGGTATTCACAAACCCCTTATGAATTGTCGGATTCCTGGATTCATACTGGACAAAAACATGCCATCCGATTTTACAACACCAAACCTTTCATCAATACCGCAATTCGACATAATATCATTAGCGGTTACCTTCACATGGATTATAAATCAATCCCTTATGGCAACAGTATTCAAACGCCTGATGACAATATTGCTTATATGGAAGGCAACATAATGACCGATGGTGGCGTCCTTCAAGCCGGTCGCACACTGTTTAATGTAGTTGGCGAAAGAAAACAGATTAAGGGCATTGATGGCCCCTTATCATTCAGTCAATCCCGAGATATCAGCAGTAATTGTATGCTGGAATTCGTGTCTTCATCGCCATTGTTTGCTGATCCTGTTCATCAGGATACAGATGGCGATGGCATTTATGAAACCTTTGTTGGCGGTGGGCCTCATCCTTTTAATCCAGACTCTGATGGGGATGGTCAATCCGATGTTACAGCGTATGATCCATTCATTGGATTTGGGGATATTGACTTTAATGGTGTTTGTAATTTAAAGGATTTAATTCTCATTCTTCAAATCATAAACAATCAATACAAGCCGGTATCAATGATGGGGGTTGATGTAAATCAAGATGATCACATTGGTATTGAAGAAGCCCTGTATGTTCTTTTAAAACTCGTTACATCAGAGAATCAAGAAATACCTGTCATCTACCTCAGTGCGTCTGAAATTACTGTGAACGAGGAATCAGCAGTGGGGATTGTTGTAACAGTTTCGAGTCAAAATAATATTCCAGTCACTATTCGTGCGGATTTATCAGCGATTACATTAACAGGTGCTTACAATGATGTTCCGGAGATTTATAATGCGCCTCAATGCAATCAACAGCGTTTCTATTGGATACCCCAGGCAGGTCGCGGGAATCAAACTTATCAGGTGATATTCCATGCAACAGATCAAAATGGCTTGTCTGGCCAACCCGTCCAGGCAACAATTCAGGTAAGAAAATCATACCAATACGCACCAAGCATAGTTAACACAGAAGAGATAATCGTAACTCCAGGCAATTTACATCCAGATAAAGGCTTGTCAGTGAATGAAGGCGAGAGGATTCGTATCAAAGAAATTAAAACCTCTTATGATCCCAAATATGATAACATTCAATTAAAAGTACTCTCTGAGCCCGCCTTATACACAGGTTTTGATCAGCCGTATGTTTACAAATATACGGCATCCAGTCAAACCCGATTTGGCATCAATTGGAGACCTAACCATACCCGAGGTGGACAAACATACACTTTTGCATTGATTCCTTTTTACAAAGATCGGGAAGTCACAAATGTGGAAAACATATACCGGTTTAACATTCAGGTAAATGATAAACCGATCATTACATATCCGTATCGATTCATAACAGTGACTGCCGGGCAAGCCTTTGATTTTACGATTCAAACGCAAGATTATCAACTGTCTCCAATTACCTTCCAACCTGCTTTAATTCAACCGGAAACAGCAACTTTTGATCCGGAAACGCGGCATTTTTATTGGCAAACCATGCAGCAGGATGCTGGACGGTATCATGTTTTGAAATTGAACATGCTTACCTCAGTTGATTCAGCAACAACAGAAATACGATTGGGTGTATTACCGGATGACACGCAGGCAGATACTGGCAATCTTTTGTTTAATCCAAATTTTTCATGGGATGACAATCAAAACAACATGCCCGATGGATGGGATAAATATGCTGAAAATCCTGACAAAGGTCATATTTTATCCTGGATTGATAATCCTTTTGAGGAAGGCGGAAAAGTTCTTCGATCCGAACGAAATAAAGAACTTTCCGAAGCTAATAGCTTGGCTCCCAACAGTTTTGGGTGGCAGCAGACCATATATTTAACACCAAATCCAAACAAAGCTGTGCCAACGGATTGCTTTTATGAATTATCAGTCACGTTTCGTATCCAGGACAGAGAACTAAATTTAGATACCGAAGGGGGCATCGAGGATAATAATTCAATGGGCCTGTCTGCAACCTTTTATACAGATATGGGGGCACGTTTAACCTTAAACAAATATATCACACCGAATATTCAAAGCTATGAAATGGGTTTTACGGACTGGCGCGATGATGATGGCTGTTATCACAAGGTGGAATCATTCAGCAATACAAGTTGGCGGACCCAGACTGTTTACTTAAAAGCACCTTTAAAAGCTCGTTATCTGACGATTCAAACACAAAACACCTCAGCAGGTAGGCTTTATGTGAAACATATTTCACTCACAAAAGTAATGGAAAACAAAAATATTCCACAGTTTAAAAAAAGAGGAAAGATCCCATTCATTCAAAATAAGGAACAATCCAATGTATTTATCATTGCTATGAACTCTCGACCTTTCACAGGCTTAGATGACCAGGGAAACAAAATCTATTTACCCTATGAAATCATCAAAAAGACAGGCTTTAATCTTGTAAGTTACGATTGGACAAATAAGGATGAAATCGCTGCACAAAATTTATACACAAAAGCCATGCTTGTCCAAACGCCCTATATTCGATACTGGAATTCTGAAGAGGGGTATGTCAGGGGATTTCAACACGCATATGATCGATATGTGGGACTTGATATCAGTAAGTCCAATGCTGAAAGTATTGCTATGAAACTCAATGAAAAACCAGAGGTATTGATGATTGATGGCCCTGATGAGTCTAATTATAGAGTTGGTATCAATGGTGCGCCTGTGTGGGATGATGCAGGTAATGGGTACATGCCTGAGTTGATGAATGCAATGAATCAAATGCGACAAATTATTTTAACTGAAAGTGGCCGAAACATTCCATTTATGATGAATGTTATTCCCAGGGATTGGAGTGAAGCCCTGCAACTGCCATATTTAAAAACCATTGATGTGCTTTCATTTACATTTAACAGCCCTTTTGCTTACAGCACTGGTCCTAATACGTTTTCCAATTTAGATGTTGAGGCACGGTTAATTCGATGTGGTGAATATATTCGGATGTTACATCATATGACAGCCAAAGTAAATCAAGGACTACAACCCAAACCTGTTTTGGGTTTTGGTTTTGGCGTATATTGGTGGGCTTACTGGGATCATATTATTCCGCGATGGCATTACAATCAATTTATTCCTTTTCATCTTCAGCGATATCAAGTGTACAATCAAATCGTGAATGGCGCAGCGGGTATTTACTTTTATACTGGGAGTAGTACAGATTTATCCAATATCTATTTTCGACATCAATGGGATCAAGTTTCAGAATTAGCCCAAGAACTGAACCATCTATATGGGGTTTATGAAAAAGACACCTTTCATGATTTCTGGATGGCAGATCAGTATTTGGAAGCAATGCTGAAAGTGTATCAAGATAAAATATACCTCATTGCCACCAACCCCAACGAAAAACCTTTAGGCAATGTAACATTGACCATCAAAAATCAAGGCACTATCAAGAAAATAACCGCCTTGTTTGAAACTGAATCCACCAATAATATTTTTCCATTGATTACACCAGATGACCATATTTTAGATTTTCAAGATAAAGCCCAAATTGCAAAGCGAGGTTTGACAAAAATCAATCAAAAAAGAAATGTTGCCGTGAATGAGGATGAAGTAAGCTTTACTGATGTATTTATTGATTATGGTGTACATGTGTATGAGATCGAGATGGCGTTTGATAGGGTCGGACCAAAACAGAAATTTGCCACTTTCCATAAAAAAATCGACTAATTTTCTTAAAATTCGTTCCATAGTATAGTATATCGTTATGCCTCCTTTAACGAAATTGTGGTGTAATGATAATTATCATAGTTCATCATGTCCGACTTTTTGGGAATGCGCCCTCTTCGAATATTAAATTAAACCGTTCTGTTTAATGAGACACTTTAAGTCCCATAAGGGACGACACAGGAATAGCCTGGAGTTTCAACTCCAGGCGGACGAACTTTGCCAGGCGAATGAGTTTTTTTACACCATGCCTTTGTGCTTTTTTCTACCCGACTATGCAGAGTTATCGAAAGGACACAAACTCCTTTCTTCTGATTTTCCATCCACCCAATCAATACAGTAGCGCATAACGCAACGATACGCTTCTTTTATAGTAGCATAATTGCAACCACTATTCTTTTTTCTCTTACGTGTTATTTTTTAACTATCCTTTATTATTGCTAATAAAAATTATAAATATTGTTTAACCCTCTGGCATATGGAATGCACTAATGAGTACTATGCAGGAGGTAAGGCATCATGAGAGTAGCCTTTTCCATTTTAAATGGAAGAATTGCGCCAGTATTTGATTCATCAAAGTATTTAATCATTTTAGATTTAAAAAATGACAGTATTGCCAAATGCATGGAATATGCTTTTTTGAATGATAATCTATACCAAATCGTTCGAACAACAATGGTACTGAAAATAAATACGTTGGTGTGTGGAGCAATTTCTAAACGGTTAAGAATCATATTGAACACTATGGGAATAAAAACGATACCTTTTATCTCTGGCGACATTAAAACAATTATTCAGGGATTTATAGATCATGAATTAAACCATCCGGACTTTTTGATGCCCGGATGCAAGAATAATAATGACGAGATATAGATTTGAAATACTATTTTGTTGGGATGCGTTTATGTGTCAACATTCTAACGAGATAAAAATCTTTATCTTAATAATTTATAGCGTAAGGAGGAAATATGTCTGCATTCGCGGATTGGGATTGGGATATTGGTTCAAAACGAATAGCCGATATTGAAGCGTTAAAAAAAGATTATCAATGGATCGAAGAAATCCACGTGAGTCCGAACGGTGAGTCCTCAGCAGTGATTGTTAATATTGATGAAGGCGAGTTCAATGTTTGTGTCAATGGCACACCATGGCGCGAGGAACCCTTTGATAAAATGTGGAATCTTCATTATTCACCCGATGGGCGATTGACTGCTATTGTTTCAGAAATGGGAGAGTGGACGATGGCAGTTGATGGGGAAAGTTGGAGCAATACGTTTGGCTATTTATGGAAACCTCTGTTCAGCAACGATGGAAAAACCATTGCTGCGGCTTTTCAACAAGAAATGAAATATGGAATGGTTGTGAATGATGTTCCATGGGAAAATACATTTGGCAATATGACTTGCCCAACGCTTTCAAAGGATGGAACAAACTGTTCTGCAACTGTACAAACCGTTGAAACCAGTCAGGCTGAAATATTTGAATTTCAAAAAGGATCTTACTCGGTCGCTCAGAATGGTGTTGTATGGGATCGAAACTTTGTGAATGTTTGGAATATGAGCATCTCCAATGATGGAAAAGCTGTCGCAGCCGAAGTTCGTCTCAATTTATATGATTACACAATTGCTGTCAATGGTAAGCCCTGGGACACGATATTTAGTTGTGTATGGGAGCCAATATTTCATCCAGACAATCAATCGGTGATCGCACCTGTAAGAATAAATGGTAAATGGACACTGGCTCAGGATGGAAAAATTGCCTGGGGGGGACGATTTGTTCAACTCTGGAGTCCAAAAGTGCTTCCTGATGGCAAACATATGGCTGCCATCGTTGCACCATCTTTTGGCAAATGGACCGTTGCTGTTGATAGCGTTCCATGGAAAACGTGTTTTAATGAAATGGTCACCGATCTGGTGTTTAATGAAACCGGATCACGGATAGCGGCTTTGGGAAAAAACAATGGTCGCTGGACTGTTATTGTCAATGGAACGTCATGGAATAATTCATTTAATCGAGCGTGGACACCTGTATTCAGCGCCAATGGACAATATGTCGCCGCTAAAGTTGAAACCAATGGAAAATATTCAATTGCTGTGAATGATCAAGTGTGGAGCCAATCCTATGACGCTATTTGGGGACCTGTGTTTAGTCCTGACAGCACAAAAATACTTTGCTGTTCTTCCAGTAATGGAAAAATTGACAGACAGGTCATTCCTGTCAAAACTATTTTGAAATAAGCAGGAGGAGTGAAGAATGAATGAATTGTATCAATTATTAACAGGGCCAATGTTGTGGCTGACATTTTTTGTCTTTACTTTTGGCACTCTTTATAAATTATTAAGTATTCTTGTGTTGACGATTCAAAAAGAACCGTTCATCATGTCCGTGTTCAGCTTCAAATATGGTATGCGTTCTATCTTGAGCTGGATGACCCCCTTTAAACCCGTAAGTATGAAAAAACATCCTGTATTATCAAGTGTAATATATGTTTTTCATATTTGTCTGTTTATTGCACCATTATTTTTAATGGCTCATATCACGTTATTAGATGAATCCTGGGGGCTTGTCTGGCCATCGCTATCTGATTCACTGATAGATTACTTGACCTTGATCGTATTGGCGTGTTGCTTGTTTTATTTCATCAGACGACTGACTCAAAAAGAAGTCAACTATTTAACTTCCCAGTCGGACTATATTCTTTTGGCAATTGTCGCACTTCCTTTTTTCACAGGATTGATGGCGTATCATCAATGGTTCGCATATGGTTTTTTTCTGAATCTTCATATTCTTTCCGGTGAAATCATGTTAATGGCGATTCCATTTACTCGCTTAAGCCATATGATCATTTCACCATTAACCAGGGCATATATGGGATCTGAATTTGGTGAGATTAGACACGCCAAAGATTGGTAAACGATTTGACAAACGAATTTTTAAGGAGGATTATGCATGTCCGAACAAGTCAATAAGATTGTCGATAAAGGATTGGATCAGGGAGTGATTAACCTGACACAGGAACGTATCGAAAAAGCAATCAATCAAGTTTTAAACAAAGAAGCAGGTGCACGCCTGAAATCATATGTAGAAACATGTGTCCATTGTGGCATGTGTTCTGAAGCCTGTCACGTATATTTATCTAAAGATAAAGATCCAATCTATTCGCCAGCAGGCAAGGTGAAACGAACCCTCTCAGAGATGATCCAAAAAAAAGGCAAGGTCAGCCCTGAATTTATTCGAGAAGCATCGATCATTGCTTCAACAGAGTGTAATTTATGTAAACGATGTGCCATGTATTGTCCCTTTGGTATCGATGTCGCTTATTTATTATTGCTGGTTCGTCGTATCTGTCATTTATGTGGTGTTACACCATTGTATATTCAGGATACCGCTCACAGTCATTCTGTGACAATGAATCAGATGTGGGTCAAGGATGATGAATGGATTGATACGCTTCAATGGCAAGAGGAAGAAGCACAAGCTGAAATTCCGAATCTCAGAATACCTTTAGAAAAAGAAGGTGCTGATATCATGTATTCGGTAATTGGCCCGGAGCCTAAATTTCAAGCGCATCTTATTTATTATATGTCTGTGATTATGAAAGCAGCGGGAATTGACTGGACTATGCCCGCAACACCTGGTTGGGATAACAGTGACATGGCAATGTATACCGGCGACAATGAAATCATGGGCCGCGTTAAAAGAATGCATTTTGATACCGCAGCAAGATTAAAGGTGAATCGAATTATAATGGGCGAATGCGGACACGCATTTCGGTCTGTACATGACATGGGTAATCGATGGCTGGGATATAAACTGCCGCCAATTCCTGTGATTCATGCCATTGAATTTTATCATGAATTATTGTCCAGCGGAAAAATAAAAATTAAAGACCAATACGATAAAAAAGTAACACTTCATGACCCTTGTAATGTGATTAGAGGACGTGGTCTTGGTGAACTATCCAGAAAAGTGGTGAATACATTATGTTCTAATTTTGTAGAAATGACACCCAATCGAGAACATAACTATTGTTGTAATGCAGGGGGTGGCGTTATCAATACTGGCCCTCCATTTAAAAATAAACGTGTACTCAGTAATCGAATAAAAGCAGAACAAATGGCGGCAACCGGAGCAGATGTGGTTATTTCACCCTGTCATAACTGCCATAGCGGTCTGGAAGATATTGTTCATCATTATAAATTAAATATGGAAGTCAAGTTTATTGGAGAGATTATTTATAATCATATGGAAAAACCAACCGCATAACGAATGGAGAAGTATTATGATACCCAAAATATACTCAATCGTCATAGCCATTACGCTGGTACTTTATCTGTCAACCGGAGTACTTTCTCAGGAAGACATGCTTGTCATTGATAATCGTCCTTTCGCAGATACCACACGTCCAAATGCAATTTTTCAACACGATGTGCATAATGAAAAAGCAGAAATTGAGGACTGTGCGACATGTCATCATGTGTATGATGAAGATAAAGGCGAATTCATACCGGATCAATCATCAGAAGATCAACGGTGTTACGAGTGTCATGACTTAAAAGAAACAGGTAAAAAGCCTGGATTAATGAAGGCTTTTCACCTAAAGTGCAAACGGTGTCATCAAGAACAAAAGAAAGGGCCACTCATGTGTGGCGACTGTCACCGAAAATAAATAAAGGATCATCATGAAACGCATTGTTTTGACAGATGATGGAACCATTCAAATGAATGGTCGTTCATTTCAGGGAAATCCAATTTCTTTGCTTAACAAAGAAATCATACTGGATGAAACATATTGTCTACGGAGTTATTTTGAACTGTTTCATCATTATCCTGAATATATTTCTTTGAATCCTGCGATTTCCGAATGTATTTCTCAATATAAAGAATACCAGAAGAGTTCTTTTTCTAATACTGAAATCGATGTTCTGGAGTTTCAGAAAACTGTTGAAATGATTGGATTTCCAGGAGATCCTCGTTTAGAAATCTATAATGCGTTTCATGGTGTTAAAAATAATGAATCTGTAGAAATTAAATATATGGGACTCAACACCTTACTTGACACCCCGTTGCACCTTGGACGGTTAAAACATATTGTTTTTGGAGATCGAATGGATGTGTTTTCATTTGAAACCGTATATCAATTATTTGATTTTATTGATGGCATTGCATGGGAATTAGGCTTTCATACCAGTCCTGAACAATGCCTTTTGAGGAAATGAAAACGAAAGCTATTTGTTTTTATTCAATAAGGAGGTTATTATGTTTAAAAAAATATTGTTTGCAACAACAGCGTCCCCATCGTGTGATCACGCTGCTCATGTGGCGTTTGATCTGGCGAAAAAGTATCAATCGTATCTTTTGTTATTTCACGTTTTTGGTATTCCTAATCGAGGATTTAGCCAATCAGTTGTAGATATACGCACGGGTCAGGAAGCACCCAATGATAGTGAGTATGAATCCTGGGTTATTGAGGAGATGAAAAATACATACACACGTCAACTTGGAGACTATCCGGATTCTGATTTGAAAACAAAAGCAGGCGTTCCGCACACTGAAATACTGCGTGTTGCACGAAAAGAAGATGCTGATTTAATTGTCATGGGAGCCCATACACGTGAGGAAGAGATCGGTGCTTCAAGACATAGAAATATTGTCGGAAGTACCATGCAACGCGTTGCAAAAAGCGCTCGATGTCCTGTGTTAATTGTCAGCCGGCCCTGCACAACCTGTTTATGGTATTTTTCTAATATCGTATTCTGTACAGATTTTTCAAAGGCTGCTGATTATGCATTTAAATTTGCTTTTAATCTTGCCAGTGAAATTGGTGCTAAACTGCATATATTTCATGCGCTTGATATGAGTTCAGCGTATTCTGGAAAAACGTTGGGTCAGGAAGAAATTGAGGAACAGATCTCTCAGGCTAAAAATAAAATCGAAAAACGCTATGTTTCTCAAATGAAAGATTATGATAATTATGCCATCGATGTGCTGGAAGGTATCCCATATGTTGAGATTTTAAAGTTTTCAAGAAAGAAAAATGGTGACTTGATTGTAATGGCACATCATACAAGAGAGATTGACCCTGAAAATGCTGAAATTGGAAGCACCGTTGAACAGGTTGTGTTACGCTCCTCATGTCCGGTAGCCAGTGTAAATCGTCCGGATAAGATAGGTACCGCTGATGAGCCAGCATCGTAAAATATTGATTGTCGACGATGAACCCGATATGAGAATTTTTTTATCGGTGTTATCCAAAACAAATGGGTATATCCCATTTGTTGCCAGAAATGGATCAGAAGGTATGAAACAGATCAAAGAGATTTGTCCAGATCTGATCTTTCTTGATATTATGATGCCAGGTGAAGGCGGTATCCGAATGTATCAGTCCATTAGAACGGATGCTGACTTGTGTTTAACGCCTATTATAATGCTATCGGCTGTTAAAAAAGGCACCTTTTTGCACTATCTGGCAATGCTTAATTCACAACTTGAAACTAATATCCCAGAACCGGATCGGTATCTTGAAAAACCACCAGAACCTGAAGTAATTCTTCAAACCATCCGATCCGTTCTGAATGAAACATGAACAACAAAATCCTCGAGAGGGAATTATGGCAAAAAAAGTATTAATTATCGATGATGATCCCATTATTATTAAATATTTAACCACATTATTTCATGATAATGGATACGAAACCCTTGTGGCAAATGATGGTCTTGAAGGCATGACGGTATTAAAATCAGAGAAACCCGATCTGATTACACTGGATTTGGAAATGCCAGAAGAATGGGGCCCCCGGTTTTATCGAAAGATGGCTAAAGAATCTGAATTAAAAGATATTCCGGTTATTGTCATCAGTGGACTTTCAGGATCTCAATACTCAATTAAAAAAGCAGTGGCAACAATTAAAAAACCGTTTGACAAAGAAGAACTGCTTAAAATTGTTAAACAAACCATTGGAGAATAAACCCGGGTAATATGATGAAACATTCCATTCTCATTGTTGACGATGAACAGGATATTCGTGATGTCCTGAATATATCCTTATCTGATTTGGGATATCATGTGTTAACGGCTGAAAGCGGAGAAAAAGCGCTTGAAATAATAGATCAATTTAATCCCGCAATTGTGCTGACAGATATCAAAATGCCAGGGATGAGCGGGATTGATCTGTTAAAAGCCATTAAACGTCGTGCTTCTGACACCGAAGTCATCATGATTACCGGTCATGGTGATATGGAGCTGGCGATTCAAAGCCTTAAACTGAATGCGACGGATTTTATCACCAAGCCAATTAATGATGATATTCTGGACATCTCTTTAAAAAAAGTTGAAGAAAAAATTGCCATGCGGCGGCAAATTCAACAATATACTCAAAATCTTGAAAAATTGGTTGAAGATCAAGCTGCGCGCTTGATTGAAATCGAACGGATTCAAGTCGTTGATCAACTCGTTCATGGAATGACCAGCACGATCAAACATATTGCAAATCAGGATAATCAGGGCATTACTTTTTTAAATGATTTTCCATGGTTTGTTTCAATACATAGCCCGAATCTTAAAATCCTTGCTGTCAATCAACCGTATAAAGAAAAGCTTGGGAATACCATTGGTAAAAATAGCGGGGATATCTATAAAAATATAGAAAAATCATCTGAAAGCCCCATTGCACAAACATTTCTAAAGGGTCAGAGTGTTCAAGGAAAATATCTTATCCATGATAAGAATGGCCATTCAATGCCGATTATGGTGTATACATTGCCTGTTCGAAACAGCAGTAATACCATAACATTAGCACTTGAAATTTCAGTGAATGTCATTGAGAGAGAACGTCTGGCTCAAGAACTCAAACATAGTCAAAAGAAGTATCAAAAACTATTTGATGATGTTCCCTGTTATATTGCTGTATTAAATCGATCTTTTCAAATTACCAATGCAAATAAACGGTTTATTAAAGATTTTGGCTATCAGGAGGGGGATCATTGTTATCGCGTTTTTAAGCATCGACAGGCACAATGTACAGAATGCCCGGTTGCCAACACGTTTAAAGATGGCAAGAGTTATCATACTGAAACCGTGGTCACTGCAAATGATAACAAACAATATCATGTACTGATCCGAACTGCTCCCATTCGAAACACGGATGGTGATATTATTGAAGTCATGGAAATGGCGACAGATATTACTCAAATAAGAGAATTGCAAGATCACTTGTCTTCACTGGGGCTTTTGATTGGATCTGTATCTCACAGTATCAAAGGTCTGTTAACAGGCCTGGATGGAGGTATGTATTTAATTAGCTCAGGGATTGAACGCCAAACATTTGACAGGGTTAAAGAAGGATGGACCATTGTCCAATTACTCGTGGGCCGAATTCAGAAAATGGTCCAAGATATTTTGTTTTATGCCAAAGAGCGAGAGCTTAAGTGGGAATCCGTTGATGTAATTGAGTTTGCCAATGAATTAGCCACGATGATGAGAACAGAGGCGTCCAAACATGGCATAAGCTTATCCTGTAAATTTCATGAATCCATTGGAACGTTCACTATTGATCGAGGAGTGGTTCATTCCGCACTGGTGAATATTTTTGAAAATGCAATAGATGCCTGTCTTGCCGATAAAAACAAACCTGATCATCACATTAGATTTAACGTTTTGATTGAAAAGGATACCATTGTTTTTGATATTCAAGATAATGGAATTGGTATGGATCAAGAAACCAAAGAAAAAATATTTACGTTATTCTTTTCATCAAAAGGACACAGAGGGACAGGATTGGGAATGTTTATTTCAAACAAAATTATTCAACAACATGGTGGAACCATTCAGGTTACCTCCGAGCCCAATCATGGCACACGGTTCATCATCAACATTCCAATAATTATTAAACATATTCCTGAATAGTCGAGCATCGCAAGATTTATAGACTTTGCCATAGAATCATCTACGGAAAAGTTTAGAAATTTTTGCAACACGATAGCTGAATAGGAGATTAATCATCATGCAAGCCGATCAATTAAACAATTTACGAAAATTTGACCGAAAGAATAATGATTACAGACATTTTTTTAATCAGCTACCGTGTTTCATAACGATTCAAGACAGACAGTTTCATTTATTAGATTATAATCAAGAGTTTGCAAGTCGTTTCGATCCCAAAATCGGGGATTATTGTTTTCATTCATACAAAGGCCGAAATGAAAAGTGTGACAATTGCCCGGTAGAAAAAACATTTAATGATGGCGCCAGTCATTATAGTGAGGAAAAAGGACAGGACAAAGATGGAAACATGCAATATTGGGTCGTAAAAACAGCACCGATTTTTAATAAAAAAGGTGAGGTCATCGCTGCTGTTGAAATGAATCTGGATATTACGCGCAGCAAACGATTAGAAGCAGAACTGGAAAAGTCAGAAAAAAAATATTATGCCATTTTTAATAATATCCCCAATCCAGTGTTTATTATAGATTTTGACACATTGCAAATACTGGACTGTAATGAAAGTGCCCTGACTGAGTATGCGTATGAAAAAAATACACTTCAAAAAATGTCTTTTCTTAACCTGTTTTCACCCAATGATCGCCTTCATTATGAATCCGTCATAAAAACATCAGACTGTCTGACAAAAATTGAACATTTTCGTCAAGATGGTACACCGTTATATGTCAATATTCGCATTTCACCTTCTGATTATCCAGGTAAAAAAGTTTTAGTGATCACAACCAGTGATATTACAGATATGCTGGAAGCCGAACGTCAGTTAACACATGCCAGTAAAATGGCTACCCTGGGAGAGATGGCAACAGGTATTGCCCACGAGTTGAATCAGCCACTAACAGTTATGAAAACAGCGAGTAATTTTTTTATTCGTAAAATAAAGAAAAATGAAACGATTCAGCAATCTATCTTTGAGGAATTAAGTCGAAAGATAGATGCCAATGTTGATCGATCGACTAAGATTATAAATAATATGAGACAGTTCGCGCGTAAATCCAAATTATTATTAGAACCGATTAATGTCAATTGTGTCATGGAAAAAACCGTTGAAATTTTTTCTCAACAGCTCAAAGTCAGAGGAATAGAATTGGTTTGGAACATTGAAGACAATCTTCCACCTGTCATGGCAGATGTGGGGCGTTTGGAGCAGGTTTTAATTAATTTAATATTAAATGCGCGTGATGCAATAGACATTTTTGATAAACAAACGCAGGCAAAAATTGAAAAAAAAATTACGATTAACGCCACCTGTCAATCATCAAACATTATTATTAAGGTAAGCGACACAGGTCCAGGTATTCCCGAATCCATAAAAAACAAAATATTTGAACCCTTTTTCACAACCAAAGAAGTGGGAAAAGGAACAGGTCTGGGACTATCGATTAGTTATGGAATTATGAAAGATTTTGGTGGCGACATTCAAGTAAATTCCAGACAAACAGGGGGGACGTGTTTTACCTTATCGTTACCCATACAGGAAAAAACGAATGAATCATAACAATATCATAATGATTATTGATGATGAAAAAGATATTAGAGATGTTATGCGAATCTCCCTCATGGATTTGGGATATCAAGTCATTGATTCGGATAATGGAGAGAGTGCTTTAAAGCTGTTTAATACAATTTTACCATCCATTGTAATAACAGATATTAAAATGCCAGGAATGGATGGTATTGAGTTATTGCAAAAAATCAAAGAGATTCATCCAAATACCGAAGTCATCATGATTACCGGTCATGGGGATATTGATCTTGCTATAAAAAGCCTTAAATATGAAGCCACTGATTTTGTTATGAAACCCCTTGGTGATGAGGTTCTGAAAATTGCATTAAAGCGTGCTTTCCAGCGCATTGAGATGAAAACAACGATCAAGGAATATACGGAAAATTTGGAACATCTGGTTGAAGAAAAAAGTAAACAGTTAATTACTTCGGAGCGAATGGCAGCAGTGGGTGAAACTGTCGCAGGTATGGCTCATGTCATCAAAAATATTTCAGCCAGTCTAAAAGGTGGTTCATATGTTTTGGAGCAGGGGATTGAATTAAACAATACTGAATATCTGCATCAAGGCTGGCAAATGCTGAAAAGCAATGTGGATAAAATTCAAAAACTAGCCATTGATTTGTTAACGTTTAGTAAAGCCTCTGCGATTACCCCAAAGCGTTGTTCGCCTCATATTGCTTTTGATGAAGCGATTAAATGTTTAGGAAACCTTGCAGCGTCAATGGATATTCATTTACACATTGAAAAATCGCAAAACCTTGACCCCATAGAAATGGATTCAGAGGCGATCACTCGATGTTTACTTGATTTAATTCATAATGCTTTGGATTCGTTTGTAGAAATGCCATTTACAGGAATTGAAAAGCGGGTGATCATTCAATCAAAAGCATCAGACGATTGGGGGGTTGAGTATCATATCATTGACAACGGATGTGGGATGGATAGTGACACACAAAAAAAATTATTTTCGAATTTTTTTAGCACCAAAGGAACCCGGGGAACAGGTTTCGGATTAATGATGACCCAAAAAATCGTTGATCAACACCACGGTGCCATTCAAGTTGTTTCTGAAAAAGAAAAAGGATCAACTTTTGTGATTTGTCTTCCTAAAATTATAGGGTGATTTTCTCCGACGAAATATAGAGACGTTGCATGAAACGTCTCTATTTGAAATTCGTAAAGATTTAATTTTTTGCAATCGTTAATATTTCACTTTCCGATAATTGAATGAGTGGTATTGTATTTAAATAACCCTTTATTTTTTGTGGCGTCCCCTTTTTAACAATATAAAACTGGCCTGTAGTTAAAGCACTTAATTGTTTTCCTATATCCATTGAAGAGTTTGAAAACATAGGTTTGAGTTTTGCAAGGGCTGTGGGTTCTTTAATACGACCCAAAAACCAGCTAAGAATATTTTCCTTGCACTTATAGTCCAAATCGCCTGGGCTCTGTGTTGCAAGAATGATCCCTAATCCACCAGAACGAGCACGTTTTAACAGATCTTCCATAGGCCCTTTTGTTGGTGGTTTCCGGATTGCGGGCAAATAAATATCTGCCTCGTCAAACATGATCACTGCCTGAAGGGAATCAGATGGATATTTGCTGATCCAGCGCCCTAACTCCATAAGTAATTAAGCAGTTAAAGAGATTTATTTGGTCTGACCCTATTTTCCATAGGTTTATAAGGAATGCTCGAAAAATAAGTTCCCCATTTTAAATTGGAGTCCCAAAGCTTTAGCTTTGGGAGTTACAGAAAAAAACGCATTGAAAATCTAAGGAACTCCCAAAGCTAAAGCTTTAGGACTCCACTATTTATCGA
>PEAL01000157.1 GCA_002753725.1 Deltaproteobacteria bacterium | reverse complement strand
GCCGCCCTTTCAGGGCTAAAACACCTCTATGCCATTACCCAGGGCGTTGCCCTGGGCTGGTATATAGCCGCCCTTTCAGGGCTAAGAAAAAAGTGTAACTTTTTTGTGTTGCACCCAAGCGGAGATCTTTTGAAAGAATGACTGTTTTTTTTTATGCTCGGTTTAAAAAATAGTAATGCATTACTATCAACTTGACTAATAAAGTGGAATGCATTACTATTTTGATGGAGGACAAATCATGGATAATCTATTTCATCTCAGTCGATTTTTTTTAAAAACTTATCATCAGCAGTATCAACGATATTTAGTAAAACGTCATCCTTTTTCCAGTCGTTTTTCTATCATTGTTGGTCCACGAGGTACTGGAAAAACAACGATGATAATTCAGCACCTTTTAACATGGGCAAACAATGATATTTTATCAAAGCGTATGTTGTATGTTCCGGTAGATCATTTTGCTGTGGGTAAACAACCACTTTATGAAATAGCGGAAAATTTTTATAACTTTGGGGGACAGTTAATTGCATTTGATGAAATTCATAAATACAGCAACTGGTCATTAGAGTTAAAAAGCATATATGATCGGTTTCCCAAACTGAAAATAATCGCTTCCGGAAGTTCAGCTTTAGAAATCTGGAAAGGTAGTCATGATCTTGCAAGACGTGCCATTGTGTATACATTAGAAGGTCTGTCTTTCAGAGAATACGTTGATTTAATGATGAATACTGATACATCTCCAGTTACCCTTGACAATTTGCTGACCAATCATGAATCCTTGGCTGAAACATACATTCATTTGTGTGAAAGCAATCAGCACAAAATTTTAGAACTGTTTCATCATTATTTAGAAAAAGGTTTTTTCCCATATTTCAGAGAATATCAAAATCCTGAGCACTACTACATTACATTAGAACAAATGATTCACACAACGTTGGAAAGTGATTTATTGTCCATTTATCCATCACTGAATGGCAGCAGTATTAAAAAAATAAAAAAATTACTATCAATTATCGCTGCATCAGTACCTTTTACCCCTGACCTCAAGCATATAAAAACACTCATTGAGGTTGCGGATGAACGAACACTTAAAAATTATCTATTTTACCTGGAACAGGCCCGATTGATCAATGTATTGTATCGGCAGGGTAAAGGATTGAGAGTGATGGAAAAACCTGAAAAAATTTATCTCAATAATCCCAACCAGGTTTATGCGCTACTGTCACAAGGGCGAGAAAATGTCGGTAATATCAGAGAAACATTTTTTATCAACATGCTCTCGGTGGATTACAGAATTACAGCGTCAAAAAAAGGCGATTTTATTATTGATGATCAATATACATTTGAAGTGGGTGGTAAAAATAAAGGATTTAAACAAATAAAAGGTGTTGAAAAATCCTATCTGGCTTTAGATAACCTTGAAACTGGTATCCAAAATAAAATTCCCTTGTGGTTGTTTGGTTTTTTGTATTAATGATTGCTTCCCTTAACGCCAATCAATACACACTAAAAATTTCAAACATATCTTGTCCATCAAGAATTCAGTTTATTTAAATAAAAATCTTCCCAACTTGTACATACACCCTTCTCATGAATTGACTTTTAATCTCAGGTTTGAGATATTGAAAATCAAAGAAATAAACAAAAATGAATAAGGAGCAATCATGTTTTGACATGCGCAATCAGAGCAATAAACATCAGTGGTTCATAACCCAAATTGCCAACCCAGAAAAAAAGAGAATAAATAATGCGAACATTTTCATCATATGGCCCGATTCATATAAAAAAACACTATTATGCACCAAGAAAAGAATTAATCAAACAGGCTGCTGATCAACTCATGGGAGATGAGGAAGGCGGACACTATATAACCATATGGGCTCCCAGACAATCCGGAAAAACCTGGGTGATGCAACAGGTTGTCAGGCATATACAAGAAAGAGGGGATTTTGATGTTGCTATTATCAGCTTGCAGCGTGCGAAAGATTTGTCGTCAGATGATGGTGTATTATCTGTATTTGTAAATAAATTACAAACACATTTTCAACGTGATTTTATCTCATTATCTGATTGGCGCTCATATTCAACAGTATTGCTCAAAAAATTATTTAAATTTGATTCTGTTAATACGATACAATGGCAGCAATTTACCCATATTTTTACAAAAAAATTTTTTAAAAAGCCAGTTATTTTAATCATTGATGAATTTGATGCGCTCGAAGAAAATTTTATCAATAAATTTGTTAATGAATTTAGAGATATGTATATTTCCAGACAGGCTGAATCCAATGAAATATCTTCTGAAAAAAACGGTTTGCTTCATGGACTGGCTTTAATTGGTGTAAGAAGTGCGCTGGGTATTGAAAATATTAAGGGATCGCCTTTCAATGTTCAGCGAAGCATACATATTCCTAATCTGACCTATGATGAAGTGAATGGCATGTTTAAATGGTATGAAAAGGAAAGCAATCAACAAATAGATCAGGATGTCATTGATCGTATTTATTATGAATTTCAGGGGCAGCCAGGCCTGACTTGCTGGTTTGGTGAACAATTGACAGAGCATTATAATACAGAAACAGACAAGGCTATTTCAAGATCGCATTTTGATCATGTTTTGATGATTGCAAGCACTGCCCTGCCCAATAACACTATTTTGAATATTATCAGTAAGGCCAAATCTTCGCCATATCAGGAAGTTGTTCTGGAGCTTTTTAAGACTGATATCAAAGTTGAATTTTCTTTTGATGATACCATTCTCAACTATTTGTATATGAATGGTGTCATTGACCTGGAACATGAGAAAGATCAACCCATATATGTCAAATTTGCCAGTCCTTTTGTACAAAAAAGGCTGTTTAACTATTTTTCTCGTGAGCTTTTCAAATATCCTGGCCAATTAATCGAACCATTTTCAAGAATTGATCATGTCATTAATGATCATCGTATACATATCAAAAATCTCATGCACTTGTACGAAACATATTTGAAAAAGAATAAAAGCTGGTTATTGGAGAATGCCCCCAGACGAAAAGATTTGAGAATTTTTGAAGCTGTCTACCACTTTAATTTGTATATGTTTTTGCATCAATTTTTAACACCCAGAAAAGCAAAAGTCTGGCCTGAATTTCCCACAGGTAATGGAAAAATTGATATTATGATCAACTATGCCAATGAAATCTATGGCATTGAATTGAAAACTTTTTCAGATGAAAGTACTTATAAAGAGGCGATCAAACAGGCGGCAAAATATGCTGTTAAGCTAAAAACGAATGTCATTGCGTTGGTTTTTTTTGTTGAGTTCATTGATGATAAAAGCAGGGAAGACTATGAAAAGGTTAATCGGGACAAAACAACAGGAATTTCGGTTGAAACAATTTTTATTGAAAGTGGAAAAGCGGATGAGAACATGAATGTTTATTCATAGAAACGTGATTCCTTATTTAAAATAAGCCAACAGCGCATACAATATTGTCAATGGGTGTGGGGGACAACCAGGAATAAAAAGATCAACTTGAAGAAGACTATCCAGAGATTCACTAATCTCAGGGCTGTCTCTGAATGGACCACCAGACAAGGCACAACTTCCCAATGCAATAACTATTTTTGGCGAAGGAATAGCATCATAGGTTTGCAATAACGCCATTTTCATATTTCGTGTTACCGGACCAGTGACAAGCAGTCCATCGGCATGACGCGGTGATGCTACAAATTGAATTCCAAGCCTGGATAAATCAAAAAAAGGTGTATTCAGAACATTGGTATCTGCCTCACAGGCATTGCAGCCTCCGGCTGAAACTTGCCTGAGCTGCAAGGATTTCCCTAAAAGTTTTTTTATGGGCATGTTTGCATCCTGATGAAGATCAGGAATATGTCCATCGGTGATACAATCTTTTTTCTGTGTGAATGCAAATTCAAAATCATTGGTGAATTCAACAAACTGTCCTTTTCCTATTCTTTCACATGTACCACAAAAGACACATCGTCCCAGGTCAATGGTGCACTGATCTGGATGGATGGCTTCCTGAGGGCAATTCATGGCACAGTCTTCAATGATTTTTGGATCACAATCCTTTTTGATAACCGGTTTTCCCCGGTAACGTTCTGGAAGACTAATTTTTTCTTTGGGATAACTTGAGGTTCGATAGCCTTGTTCCCATCTGTTTCTGAGACATTTTATCATGGTCTGTCTTTCTGACTCGCGTTGTTAAAGGTCAAAACCGCAATATGAAAGGTTGAAACTTTTATTACACAGCGGAAAATCCGAGATTTCCTGTCCCCTGAGCGCTAAAGCAAGTCCTGTCCAATTATGAAAGGAAGGATCTTTTACTTTATAGCGCAATATATTTCCATTTTTATCGGTAATTATGCAATGGGATAGTTCTCCGCGCCAGGCTTCATTCAGGGTTACAACAAAGGCGGATGGATGAAATGGTATTGCTTTCCGGCGCATGTCAGAATGATTTGGATGTTGCAGCAATGTTTCGATGATATGCAAGGATCGCTTGATTTCACGATACCGAACTTTTGCGCGTGCCAGGACATCGCCGGTGGTTTCGATTTTGGGTTCATTGTTCAGATTCGTATAAAATCCGCTTGGAAAAGCATGTCTTACATCATAAGGACTACCAGAAGCCCGCCCTGCAACCCCAACCAGTCCAATTTTTTCAGATGTTTCAGCAGACACACAACCGGTAGATTCAAAACGCGCCAGAACACCCGAATTATTGAACAAGAGATCCCCGACATGCTCGATTTGTGGTCTCAGCAGGTTAATGCTTTTTATTAATTGTTGACGCTGATCATCGGTGATTGAGTCATTCACGCCTCCGGGCCGAACCCATCCCTTACCAAATCGATTGCCGGATAAAAGAAGCAGCATGTTCAGAAAATCACCGCGAATTCTTCCATAGTATGCTGCTGGCATCAGAAAAGCGACATCATGACTTAATGCGCCCAGATCTCCAATATGATTGGATAGTCTTTCCAGCTCCAGAACAATCGTTCGAGCGATCTGAGCATCTTGATCAATACTGATACTGGAAAGTGCCTCAACAGCCTGAGAAAAACAAATACTGTTTGCAATAGCGGTATCGCCGGCAATCCCTTCAATAATAATCGGTAATCGCTTTAAGGGGGCTTTTACCATCAATTGTTCCACACCTCGGTGCTGGTAACCCAGTTGAATTTCTAAATGCAATACCTTTTCACCAATGCAATTAAAACGAAAATGGCCGGGTTCAATGATACCTGCGTGAACCGGCCCAACACCAACTTCGTGTATGTCTTCTCCTTGAATGGAATAAAAAGGATAACAACCTGGAATATCATCAAAATAATCATTTCCAAAACAATCGGGTTTTCCCGGATAATTGTGATGATACCGAACTGATTTCAACCAGGGATGGCCCATTGGTTTGATTGCATACTGTTCGGCCATCTCTCGCTCAAACATATGAAATTTCTCATATTGCAATGTAAAAGACAGGTATTTCTCAGGGACATCACATCCAGCAACATAGAGCTCCGAATTCCTTAATACGACCAGCCACTTACAATGAGGATCCATGTAAGCGAAAAACTGAACAATGTGTCCTTTATGAAAAACAAAGGATATCAGTTGATCGCAAAACACATCAAAGGGCAGATGCGGGATACTTTCTCGATGAACCCTTTCACCATTTTTAATTTTGAGAAAAGCGTGTTTCATTAAAACCCTCCGCCAATGGTTGAAATTGCAGCAAGGATCGTACGATGTAAGGTGTCTGGAATCCAGAAGCATAAGATGGCTGATATCAACAGCATAATATATTGTGGTATGACCAGTGCGTATCGTTCTTTGAATGAGATGTCTTGATTTGTTGGAGAAAAGCCGATGTGAATAACGTGTCTGGCAAGACCGACAATCAAGATCGCCAGTACGACCATAAAAATGCCAACGCTGATATAATACCCTTTTTGAAACGCTCCCATGATAATACAAAATTCACTGATAAACATTCCAAAGGGCGGAAATCCGGATATTCCTGCAAAACCTCCAAAGAATGATACAAATGTTTTGGGCAACAACTGAATCATGTTGCCAGTTTGTTTAATCTGTTTACTGTGATAAGCCAGAAAGATGTTGCCTGAGGATAAAAATAAAGCAGATTTGATCAGGGAATGATGGATCAAATGAAGAATAGCGCCAAAAGCCGCCAATCCGCCAATACCTGTGCCAAAAGCAATAATCCCCATATTTTCGATACTTGAATAGGCAAGCAATCGTTTATAATCAGATTGACGTAAAATAAATATGCTTGCAACAATGATTGAAATAAGACCAAACACGATGAGAATAGTACTGGAAAATGTTTCCAGACCTGCGGCATAGAGGATTCGGTTGGTTTTAAAAATTCCCAGATAGGCACAGTTTAAAAGAACACCCGATAACAGGGCAGACACAGGGCTTGGAGATTCGCTGTGAGCATCTGGAAGCCAGGTATGCATGGGTGCAAGGCCCATTTTTGTACCATATCCGACCAAAATAAATATAAATCCCGCTTTCAGCCATTTGGGGTCCAATTGGGCATCCAATCGGGTTAGTTCGGAAAATGAAATATTGACATCAACGCCACCAGTTTCCATGGAAATAATAATAAACAATGATCCTAAAAGTGCCAGGGCGATTCCCACTGAACAGATCATAATATATTTCAGTGTAGCTTCCAAAGATTTTTTACTTCGCTGAACAATAATCAGCGGTGCGCTGGCAAGTGTGGTCGCTTCAATGGCAATCCACAACACCATCAGGTGATCTGCTAAAGCGGCCATGCTCATGGTGGATAAAAAAAGGAGCATAAAGCAGATAAACAACCGTTTGCCTTGCATATCAGACGCTTTGAAATAATTCACTGTATACACGGTAATCAACAGAAACAAAAAGGATGTGATCAGAAGCACTAAAAGTCCTTCAGGACTGAGCTTAAAATACGATTCAAACCAGGGTTGCGGATGGGTGAACCAAAGCATGAGCGAAAGAAACAAATGGATGATACTGATAACCATCAGTAATATTTTCCGATGATTTTCGTTGAAATATAAAGATAAAATACCGCTCAAGAATGGAACGACAAAAAGGGCTTCTACCATAGCATTAATCCTTCAAAGACCGCAAAAGGGTTGTATCAATATCATCAAAGGTTTTGTTTATATTGTTCAAAATAATTCCCATGAGCATGACACCAACAAGAACATCCAGGAGAATACCAAATTCAACAATATAATGTGTATGTTTTGTCAGACTCATCCCCACAAGGTAAATGCCATTTTCCATCATGATATATCCGATAACCATAGTGATTGCCTTACGTCGGGTCATGACCAGAAACATTCCAGCCATCAGCGTGGTGATGGCCGTGGGGATCAAAAAGGGGTTGCTTCCAATGGAATGAAGATTGAATTTTTTGCCAATAAAAGCAGCAAAAACCATCATTAAAAGTCCTGCAAACAGGGAGGCATGATAACCGACAATGGGTTCAATCTCTCGTTTGATGGCGATTTTTTTTACAGCAATATAGATAAACAAGGGGATGAGAATACCTCGGATGGAAAGCATGATCATCGCAAAAACGATATTTTCAACGCCTGCCTGCTGATGAAAAAATACCTGGACAAGAGAAATGGCAATCCCCTGGAAGACAATCCATTTCACAAGGATCAGCATGCGACTTGAACATAGGCAAAACAGCACCGACACAAGGACAAGTGCCAGAATCATATCTGCGGTGTGCATCATTTGATTAACTCCCAATTGAAAACAGTAGCAAAAAATGCCAATGCAAATGACATCATGATAAAGATTGGTACGCTGGTCATTTTAAATCGTGCTGTCATGGATTCTGTAATCCCGATTGCGACATATACCACTCCAACCGCCATGAAAAAAAAGAAAACGTTGAAAAGCGTATATCCACAGTCAAATGGAAAAATAAGTCGTGCAATGAAGCTTGCATAAAATAATAATTTTAAACTCGCGCCAAGTTCAATCAGTGCAAGGTCAGGCCCGCTGTGATCCAGAATCATGACTTCATGAATCATGGTCAATTCAAGATGCGTGGAAGGATCATCCACCGGTACGCGTGAGTTTTCTGCTAATAGCAACATGAACAGAGATACAATAATAAACAAAAGGGATGACCCGGCAGTTTTCCATAAAAAAATACTCTTTTCCTGCATGAGATAGGATGAAAGGTTTAACTCTCTGTTCATCAAATAAAACAGTAACAGAATCATAAAAAGGGTTGCTTCAGCAATAATGGAAAAATAAGCTTCACGAGCAGCACCCATGCCTTCAAACGGGGATGCTGTATCCAGCGCAGCGAGGATGGTGAAAAAACGTCCCAGGGCCATAAAATAAACAATAGCAATGATATCACCATTAAAAGATAGAACAGATGCACGACCTGCAAACGGAAAAAACAAGAGAGTCAATAAACCGATGGTCAGTGAAATCATCGGACTGAGTTTGAATATATAAGTCGTGCTCTTGCTGTATACTGAAGCTTTTTGAAATAATTTTATCAGTGTATAATAAGGTATAAAAACAGAGGGGCCTTTTTTGCCGCCAAAAAAAGCCTTAACCTTGAGTATAACCCCTGAAAAAAAAGGAGCAGCAAAAACAGCACTAAGAAACACTAAAAACGATTCCATTTTTCATCCTTATCTCGTTGATTTTAAACAAAAAACAAGAGGATAATAATTGTCAAAAGAATATACCCAATATACAAATGAATATCTCCATGCTGAATCCATCTTTGTTTATTAAAAAGAAGCAAAATCGGTTGAACGATTGAGGACATGATCACTGTTTCTCCAATATCGATTTGTTTTGAATGATACTGCCATTTTTCAGGGAAAAGATCGTTGGTCACGGCATCATTGCTTTTTAATGGTGCAACAGGGGTAAAAATTTTTAAAATGGATGCGGCAAAAGAGGAACCTGTATATTGGATTCTGGGTGATTCTTTGGCAAAACCGCAGCCCCAGGTGGAAGATACTCGGATATCCTTTCCCTGATACACAATGAAACGAAAAAGAAACACACCGCCCAACAGTCCGGCAAAAAGGATCACTATCCAGGTAATGTTTCGGGCCATGGCTGAACAGGTCGCTAAATGAACCTGCTGCACAGGAATGCCAATGGCTTCAACCGCGTGAAAGGTTATTCTGATAAATATTTCAGGAAAAACACCAATGATGGCGCAAAAACTGGCCAGACAGATCATCGACACTTTAAAGCATGCACCGGTTTCAATCAGTCGAATATCATGCTTTTTTCTTGGTTCACCGAGAAAAACAATGCCCACCACTTTTGTAAAACATGCCAGAGCAAGTCCACCGATAACAGCCAGAGACAAAACGGCCATAGTTGACAAAATAAAAGGGATTTCATCCAGACGAATACCAGAAAACCCACTATAATAGATTAGGAATTCACTGATAAATCCATTAAATGGTGGAATGCCAGATATTGCCAGGGAGCCTATTAGAAAACAGGTTCCTGTGACGGGTAATTTTTTCATCAGCCCGCCAAGCTGTTCAATGGAGCGCGTGCCTGTTTGGTGTAAAACCACGCCTGCGCCCATAAAAAGAAGTGACTTAAAAATAGCATGGTTTAAGACATGGAGTAATCCACCCGTAAAGCCAATCACTGCCATCTGGGTATTTGAATGTGATGCGCCAATCATGCCAATACCCATACCGATAAGGATGATACCAATATTTTCAACACTACAATAGGCGAGCAATTTTTTCAGGTCATGTTGCCCAAGGGCATAAACAACACCCAATATACCTGATATAACACCAAGAAGTAAAATAACAGTGCCAAACACAGGTGTATCGATCCCTAAAAAGGAATACATCCGAATAATTCCATAAATACCTGTTTTGATCATCACCCCGGACAAAAGGGCTGAGATATGACTGGGTGCCGCTGGATGCGCATAGGGCAACCAGATATGAAAAGGAAAAATACCGGCTTTTGAACCAAATCCAATCAAAGCAAGCCCAAAAATAATGGCTTTGATAGTAAAGGGGAGGTTTGCAGTGGCTTCAAGTTGAAAACTTCCGGTAAAGGCATAACTCACGCCAAAAGCTGCCAGAATAAACAACGCCCCAATATGGGTAAATGCAAAATATAAAAATCCGGCCTTTCGTGTTGTTTCTTCCTGATAGTCGTAGATCACCAGAAAAAACGATGAAAGGGACATGGTTTCCCAGGCTAACATAAATGTTATCATATTATGTGCCATGACCACTGAAACCATTGCTATGATCAGGATACTTAAAAAAAGGTAACTGGATGCACTTTGGAAACCTTTATTTGAATCATGTAAATAATCAAAACTATAGAGGACAGCAAAAAGTGAAACGCCCAAAATTGGAATGATAAAAAAAGCAGAAAGGGCATCAATTTTAAAGGCAAGTGTAAAAAGATGAAGGTAACAGACTGAAAAGACAGTAGTTTCAGAATGAAACACTTTAAAAAGTGCATCCACTAATCCCGATAGGCAGCCACAGGTCATCAATAGAATGGTGACTGTTTTCATCAGGGTAAAACTGCGGTAGAGAAACAGGGACAGTATTCCGCCACCGATGATCAACGCAAAAGACAAGAAGAAAATCGTCATGTTATCCTCAAATCCTCCAAAAACGATTGTACGAAGAGCCCCCTAACTAATCCTGGTTCAAAAAGAAGAAAGAACAATGCTTCCCCTATCTGTTTGGATACGCTCCTCTTTGACTCCCAAATCTAAAGATTTGGGAGTTATAGAAAAACAACGCATTGAAAATCTAAGGAACTCCCAAAGCTAAAGCTTTAGGACTCCACTATTCATCGAATTAAGGATCGTGTCTCCGAAATTAAAATGGGGAACTTATTTTTCGAGCATTCCTAAATGGAAAACTTATTTCTCAATTGTTCCTAAGCAATAAATAGAGGTAACCATTTATTCAAAGAAGTGCGGGTATATGCCAGGTTGACAGTCAAGTCAATATTAATTTTTATTTATTCTCAAAGATCTAAGTAAGCGATCATAAGTTTTCGGGGTAGAAGCTTTTTTTACACATGTGTTCGAACGACTATCTACCCGAAAACTTATGATCGCTTACTTATAAAATGGGATGAAGCAGGTATACACCTATAGACTTTTCCGAAATTGTGGTTCCTTAGGGCGCATTCCCAAAAAGTCAGACATTTTAGATTTATTTGTATCTGAAAGGGCGAATTAATATCGAAGCCCATAGCCGTCAGGCTAAAAAGGATTTTGTTTAAAAACAACACTTTAAGTCCCGTTAGGGACGACAGATAATAGCCTGGAGCTTCAGCTCCAGGTTCTTGTTGCGGTTG
>PEAL01000156.1 GCA_002753725.1 Deltaproteobacteria bacterium | reverse complement strand
ATCATCAGCATCTAACATTTATGCTGTTGGTGTTGCAGGAATTGTTTACAAATATGGTGGAACAAACTGGAACCTACTGAATAATATTATGACAAAAAATCTCTACAGTGTATGGACATCAGGAGGAAGCACAGTTACAGTTGGTGCAGAAAAGACGATGATATCATATGATGGCATGTCATTTACAGATATGAATCCTGCAACCACTGTAAGTTCATCATCAGCGATAACCAAAGTTTACTACAGTTCAATTTGGGGTGATTCATTGAATAATATCGTGGTAGTTGGTGAAAGTGGCACTGCCATGCACTACACTGGTGTTAGCTGGCATAAGAAAACAACTTTTACTGATAATAATTTATCTGATGTCTGGGGAACATCCCAAAACAATATATATACTACAGGCGAAAATGGGACAATCTGTCGTTATGATGGAAAGTCATGGAATACCATGCCAAGAAAGACTATGGAGAATTTAAACAGTATTTATGGTTTTGCTGCCAATGATATTTACACCGTTGGTGATAATTCAACGATCATGCATTTTAATGGCTCAGATTGGATTTCTATGACTTGTACGACCTCAAAAAATCTTCAAAGCGTGTGGGGAAGTGACCCAAATAATATATATGCAGTAGGAGATTATGGCACAATTATCAAATACGATGGCACATCCTGGAAAACAGAAGACCGTGGCCTTTATGACTTCTTATATAGTGTATGGGGATTTTCTGATAATGATATCTATATTTCTGGCGCATCAGGGCTAATCATGCATTATGATGGAAACAATTGGACAAAGATGAGAACAGGTATCTCAACATCAGGAATTGTCAATATCAAGGGAACGGCTCAGCATGATTTATTTGCAGTAGGCGAAGGTGGTTTACTCCTTCAATACAAAGACAATGTATGGCGTCAGTTAACCAGCTATATCACCATAGACTTAAATGATTGCTGGGCCTTTGAAGACAACTTATTTACTGTGGGAACAATGGAGAGTATTTATCATGCAAGAATAGAGTATTCAGCAATTGCGGATCAGAAGATGACCATAGTAAATGAAAGACTGTATGATAATATTGAATTTAGAATAGATAATATTGATATTTCAACATTATCTATAGAAGCAGATTCAGCAAACAAAGATTTATTGTCGAATGATAATATCACAATCAATTGTACATCAAATAATTGTGTAATGAAATTAACCCCCAATGCCGTTTGCAATCAAGATGAGACCTTAGTTACGCTTGTTGGAACAGATGCCTCAGGAGACTTTAAAACAAAGACTTTTACAGTATTGGTTAACGATAGTACATCAGGTTCATGTACAGAGCCAGATGTTGGGGTATTAAAAATTGATGATGGGCCTGTGCATAATTATGTTGGTGCCAAGGTTCAGGTGCCGGTTCTTATAAGAATTCCGCAAGGAGATTCAACACAATATGCGCAAGTAACATCCTTTGGATTTGATATTATTTATTCAGATCAGGCATTATACTACATTGATTATGAAACAACAAATGCTAACGCAGCCATACCATTTGAAAGCAATGGTATATTATCACTGGATTCATCTATAAGTGGAATGATACAAATCCAGGCATCGACAATTGGTCAGGGATATTTGCCAGGCAAAGCTGGTGATTATTTTATTTACTTGAACTTCCAGGTAAATATGCAATCTGAGCAATATGATATTAAAATCAGAAATATATCCGGAGATATTCTCGACTGGCCTATTGATAATGGAGTGTTTACAGCAGGCTACAATGGGGATATCAATGGAGATGAGATGGTCACGCCAATGGATGCTTTGTGTGCATTTGAGAAGTTTATGAGTTGGGATGGGCAGTGTACAAATACAACATGTAATATACCCTGCTCGGAAGTGCAGTGTGATGTTAATGCTGATGGTAAATGTACGCCGGCGGATGCTTTTTGTATAATGAATAAGTATATGCAGGATGCTAATTGTATTGATAGGAAGTAGATTGGTTTAATTTAACGCCTTTGCATCCGTCTATACATCTGCTGGTATTTGCTCAGCGATATCAAGATCGCCGATGGTGAAAAAAATCTATATCTATGAAGGCATTCAAAAATCGAAAAACATTTGCCCGATTTTTAATTATTTTGATAATTCGATTGATACGTTTTACTCCATGCATTGTTTCACCATTGATACCACCAATTCATCCTCAAATTCAGCAGATAAAGAGTGCAGTTTCCGTGCAAAAGGAATATATTTTTCATCCAGATTTTCTAAATATTTAGCGCGTTGTTGTATCAATTCCATGCTTCCAAACCTTGCAAGATCGTATAATATTTTAAGTTCATTAAGCGGTGGTGTGATGATAGCATTTGTGTCAGAAATTGTTTCTTCTGTCGTGCTGAACATCCCTGCTTTTTCACGAGCCTCATTCCACGCTTCGGTCATATCTTTGTTTATCTCTTTGAACGTTTTTTTCTTTTGGCTTTCAGATGCTGCTTGATTGGCTTCAAAAACTGAAATCTCAAACAGAAATGTCGATCCCTTACCAACGTCACTGTTCACCTGAATATCTCCTTGCATAAGACCGACCAATTGATGAGAAATTGAAAGCCCCAGGCCTGTCCCCTGAATATATTTGCCGACATCCCCCACCTGTTCAAAAGGTTTAAAAATCGTAGAAAGCTGTTCCGGATTTATGCCAACACCTGTGTCTTGAATTTCAAATTGAAGCATTATCTGATTGTTATATGATTTTTTACTTTCAATTTTAAATAATACATAACCTTTGTCAGTGAATTTGATGGCATTGCCCAGAAGATTAAGCAAGACCTGTCGCAAACGTTTTGCATCAAGCGTGATGACATCAGGTAAATTTTTGGATGGTTCAAATAGAAATTGAATACCCTTTTGATGAGCAGCAATTTTCATGATTTCAGCAACGTTGGCCAAAAAAGTAGATAGAACAATCGGAGAGGGGTAGAGTTCGAGCTTACCCGCTTCAACCTTTGCTAAATCCAGGATATCATTAATAAGTGTAAACAAATGTTCACCACATTTATGAATAACGTTAAGTCCTTCTATCTGTTCTGTTGACAGGCCATTGCCTTTTCTTAGAAATTGTGTATAGCCTAAAATGCCATTTAGAGGGGTTCGAAGTTCATGGCTCATGTGGGTAAGAAATTGACTTTTCGCTTTATCGGAAGCTTCGGCCCTTTTTTTGGCCTGTCGTAATTCAATTTCACTGTTCACACGCTCAGTAACATCATTGTATACAGACACAACTTCATTTGATGGCAATTTATATATATAATTTTCGCGCCAGCTTTCACCCGTTTCGTTTTTATAAAGCACCGGTGAAAAATATTTGATCCCTCCATTATGCCAGACATCTTTGAGCATGGAAACAATCTCAGAGTCAATCACACCAGGAAACGCGATCGTCACTTTTTTACCCAATACATCAGAGCGTTTCACCCCTTCAATTTTTTCTCCTGCCCGATTAAATTCCCGAATGATAAAATCGTTGCCATGATCCACTACTTCAAAAACACACACACCGCTGTTGATGGTATCAAAGAGTTCCTGGTATCGCCCTTGACTTTCTTTCAAAGCATGGGTTCTTTCTTTAATCCTTTTTTCCAGTTTTATATTTTGATACTGAATCGCTCGTAAGCGCCAATAGTAAATTCCAAATCCGACTCCACTGAAACAAAAAAACAATAAACCTTTAAACCACCAAGTCATCCACCATGCTGGCAGAATGGTAATATTTAAAGACACGCCATTATCATTCCAAATACCATCATTGTTAGACGCCTTTACTCGAAAAATATATGATCCTGGATTCAAGTTGGTATACTTTGCTGTGCGGTGACTGCTGTTGGTGTAGATCCAATCTTTATCAAAACCTTCCAGAAAATATGCATATTGATTTTTTTTTGATGCTCTGTAATTCAACGCAACAAAATCGAAGCTGAATACTGTTTGTTCATGGGAAAGCGTAATCTGTTTGGTAAAACTAATATGGTGTTGTAAAGGAGAATCACCGCCAATAGGAACAGATTGGTTAAACAAACGAAAGTCAGTTAAGTATACTGGTGGAATAACTGGATTATCCATAAGCTTTTCCGGATCAAAAGCATTTAAACCATTTGTACCGCCAAAATACAGTTTGCCATCACGACTTTTCCATGCTGAATGATAAATAAACTGTTTGCCCTGAAGCCCATCCAGTTGATCATAATTTCTGAAAGTTTTCCGAGTCGGATCAAATTTTGAAAGACCATTATTGGTACTCACCCACAAAAAACCTGAGTTATCCTCCAATATTGCAGAAATGCTGTTACCAGGCAGGCCATTTTTTGTCCGATATATCGTAAAATTATCAGATGAGGGATTGAATTGATTCAGTCCACCATTGGTGGCTATCCATATATTTTTCTTGCGATCTTCAATGATCATATTCACAATATTATCACTTAAACTGCCGGGTTTATTTTTTTTTTGATAATAATTGACAAATTTTTTATTTTTTGGATTAAACCGACTGACCCCGCTTTCTGTCCCTATCCACACCTGTTGACGTGAATCAATGCAAATTGTTCTTGTCCAATTAGAACTCAGGCTGTTTTGATTATCGATTTCATGCGTGTAATGTTTGAAGATACCATTTTTGGGATCAAATCTGTCCACTCCAGAATCTGATAAAGCAATCCAAAGAATACCATTGGCGCTGACAGCAATATCCAAAAGAGTGTTGTTGTTCAGACTGTTGGTGTCGTCAGGATCATATTGATAATGATTACATGCTTCTATAGTCGAATTACATCGGTACAAGCCTTCGCCCATTGTCGCCATCCATAACTGCCCATTATTGTCCGGCACAATTTTAGTCACCATTGCTTCACTAAAATTTAAAGGATACTTGTATTCAGAACTTTGATGATTGTTGTCATAAATATTAACATATTTTAATCCGGCATTGGTTCCAATTGTAAAAATGCCTTTGGCTGTTTCATAGATTGAATGGATATGAGCCCCACTTAAATAGATATCAAATTGTTGATTGCCAGGATCTAATTTGTCCACACCGTTTGCCGTTCCAATCCACAGCGTACCGGTATAATCACCGGTTACAAAATAGAGTGAATTATGACTCAAGCTATTGGGATTATCGTTTTCCAATTGGTATCTGACAAAATTATTGTCCTGCTTGTTATATCTGCTCAAGCCACCACTTGTTGCAAACCACACTGTTCCATTTTTTTCTTCATACAGGTGTCTAACTCTATTGTTCGTCAAACTATTCATATCGTTGGGATCATGAAAGTAATGAATAAAACGATTTTCCGGTATCTGTTCCATATATGAAGAAAGAAAAAGTTTGTTTAAACCTCTTCCTGTACCAACCCAGAGGGTTTTCTGACGATCAATGTAAACAAAATTAATCTTATCATCACTTAAACTATTCGATTGTTTTGGAATATGTCGATAATGGATAAAACTTTTCGTACGACGATCAAATCTGTTCAAGCCACCACCATAGGTTCCGAGCCATAAATAGCCCTGTTCGTCCTCGGTTATCATTGTCACGATACTATTGCTCAAACTATTTGGATGATCAGGATCATGACGATAATGTATAAATGCATTGGTGTCTGGATCAAAATAATCCAGCCCGTCATCTGTACCGATCCATAATTTTTTTTTGCTATCCTCAAATATACACCAAACAAAATCATTACCCAGGCTGTTTGAATTACCAGGATCATGCTGATAATGGCTGAATGATTCTGTTTTTGGATCAAAGAGATCAATCCCGCCGCCATAGGTAACCACCCATAAATTTCCGACGCTGTCTTCAAAAAGGTTCCATGTATAATTAACGCTTAAACTGTTTGCATTATAAGGGTCGTGGGTATAAACAGTACAGTCCATTCCATCATATTTGTTTAATCCATATTTGGTGGCAAACCATAAAAATTTTCTATGATCCTGAAAAATGCCATAAATGTTGGGATAGGATAAACCATCTTCTATGGATAAATGCTCAAATCTCAGGGGTTTTTCTGTGAACTCTCTTTTAAAAGCAAATACATGCAAAGGGGGGAGAATAAACATAAGTAAAAGAATATAAAAAAAATAGTTAAATACAATGTTATACATAAATTTATAAAATATCCATAAGTTGGGTGTATTCAAAATTGTAAATATAATTATCCAGTACATCAGCAATTCCGCCATCCAATTTCCGAATTTTTTCGATAATTTTATATATCCGATGAACATCAAAATTTGACGTGGCCTGTTTCAAATCATCAATCATATATTCTGGCAAAGAGGCAAGCCTTTCAGCAATAAGTCTTTGATCGGAATATTTTTCAGGTGATAAGGCTTTGACGTGATCGTCAGGTTGATCTGATCCAAGACTGACAACCATTTTTTGGGATTTTTCAGTATGCATATTTTCAGCATCAGCTATTCTGGTGCAGATGGTAAACCAGAACAATGACCCCTGGCCAGGCTCACTGTTAACGCCGATATCACCGCCCATTAGTTGGATATATTTTCGGCTGATTGAAAGTCCTAATCCTGTTCCTTGATGAGATTTTTGTCCTGTGCTGAGTTGAACAAAAGGTTCAAAAAGATCATCTATTTCATCGGATAATATTCCTTCACCGGTGTCTTCTATTTCAAAACGAAAGATACATTGATGGTCATTTTTCTGAATTTCTTTATTTTGTGTTACAAGCGATAATCGACAACAGATACTTCCCTTATCAGTAAACTTGATTGCATTACTGATCAAATTTATCAGCACTTGACGCAATTTACTTTCATCTACATGAATAAATTCAGGTAAATCCGAAGGAATATCAAATATAAATTGCAAACCTTTTTCAAAAGCTTTTAAGCGAAACATTCCTTTCACATCATTTATAATTGAATAAATATTACAATTATTGTTTTTAAGCTCCACCCTGTCACTTTCAATCCTTGAGATGTTCAGTAAATCGTTAATGAGTAAAAGAAGGTGTTTTCCACTGCGATAAATAGCATCCAGATCTCTGCGATATTGCACTGAAAGATTTTTATCTCTTGCCATCAAATGTGAAAAACCGATAATGGCATTGAGCGGAGATTTGAGTTCATGACTCATGTTTGCAAGAAAAGTTGTCTTGGCATTGCTGGCTGTTTCAGCAGCTTCTTTGGCTTGTTTCAAGTCTGCCTGCATACGTGCCTGCTCAGTGATATCTGTTGAGACGCCAATAATACCTGACTTTTTTCCCTCTTTATCGTATGTCAACCATGTTCTTGTCTCAAAAATATGTTCGATACCATTTTTATCAGCATTTACAACTCTTCCTTGCCAGTTTCCATGACGTAATGTTTTTTCAACAATTTCATTTTGACTGGCGCCGAGATCAAGATTTTCTCCCAAAATATGAATGGTGTTGCCAATCAGTTCATTTCGATGTCTCATTAATAATCGTTCGGCAGACTGATTGACATATGTAATGTGTCCATTCAAATCTGTTGAAATAATTGAATCCTTTATTTGATCCATAAGCATAGCCTGATATTGCAAGGTTTCATTTTTTATTTCCAGGCGATTTTGAAGATATCTCAATTTAAGATGAGTTTTTACCCGTGCCAGAATTTCTTCTTCCTGAATTGGCTTGGTTACATAGTCAACAGCGCCTGCTTTAAAGGCTTTCACTTTATCTGAAATCTCGCTGAGAACTGTCATGAATAAGACTGGAATATCTCTAGTGGCTTCATCTGATTTCAACCCACGACAGGTTTCAAAACCATCCATTCCCGGCATCAGTACATCTAAAAGGATAAGATCTGGTTGGGAAAACCGTGCACGTTCAATACCTGTATGACCATTTCTGGCGATAATGGTTTCAAAATTATGTTCGTTCAAGTGCTTGACAACAACCTTTATGTTGGAAATGTTGTCATCAATGATTAAAATGACCCCTTTTTTGTTTTCAGTTGATAATTGAATTATTTTTTTCATTATTAACGACTTGCTTGTAAGTTTATGTTCAGGTATTTTTTCAAACAGGCATTCAAATGATTTAAAGATACAGGTTTTGCAAGAAAATCAGTGAACCCTGATGGACTGTATTCATGAAAATTATTTTTTCCTATCCTGGCAGATAGTGCGATAATTGGAACTTGTGTCAAATTGGGCAAGAAACGAATGTGTTTTGTGGTTTCCAGGCCATCCATCGTTGGCATAACAACATCCATAAAGATGATATCCGGGTTATTCTTTTTTGCCTGTTGAATGGCCTGACTGCCATTTTCAGCCACAATGACATTTAAATTTTGTGATTTAAGCATTATTGTTAATAATTGACAATTCGCAGGGGTGTCATCAACAATTAATACTGTTCGAACCGGACCTTCATATAAATTTTTATGGATAGGGGGGGCTGGTATGCATAATTGATTTTCAAATGAGTTTGAAGCACTGTCATCTGCATATTGCCATTCAATATTTAACACATTCTGTAATTGTTGATACAAAACATCTGCATTTACGGGTTTGGGAAGAAAAAACTGGCTGCCTGCAGAAATACTTTTTTGCATAATATCACTGAAAACACTGGCAGAAGAAACAATAACAGGCAAATTTTTCAATGTATCTAAATTGCGTATTTCTCGAATAAGCTTAATCCCATGAAGATCTGGCAAGTGGAGATCTGTAATCAATACATCGGGCACATTTGCAACAGCTTTTTTAAGTGCTTCCTGACCATCATTAGCCAATTCGACAATGAATCCAATAGGAATTAGCAATTCTTTCAGTAGCTTATAACTATTCTGGTCATTTTCTGCAATAAGAACTACGGGGTGTTGACCTTTGATTCCAATGATTTTTCGTTCCATTTTAAATGTATGGGTATTTGCATTATGCATGATTGGCATATAAAAATCAGCACGAAAAGTTGTTCCTTCATCCAATTGACTCATCAGATACAAACGACCCTTCAATATTTTAATTAATTTTTTGCAAATAGCCAACCCAAGCCCTGTACCTTGTTTCCGAAAGTGATGATCACCTGTTTGTTCAAAGGGTTTAAAAATAGTATCAACATGTTCTGGCGAAATGCCTATCCCTGTGTCTTTAATTTCAAAACAAATACGTTTTTCATGGAGATTTATAGGTGTGGGCAGTGAAACAATGGAGATAAAATCATTTTGCACTGCCTGATAAGGTTGAACATTAAAAACATGGAGTGTTACAGAGCCTTTTTCTGTAAATTTGATGGCATTATTGAGGAGGTTTATAAGAATCTGAGACAGTCGATTGGGGTCACCATAAACAAAAGCGGGGAGGTTTTCATCGATTTTGAGTATCAGGTCGATTTTTTTTTCATCAGCAGGAATTTTCATTAATTCAATCACTTCATGAATGGATTCAAACAAGCAAAAATTTTGTTGAACTATTTTTAGTTGGCCAGCTTCAATTTTGCCAAGCTCAAGTATTTCATTAATTAAAGCGAGAAGGGATTGGCCGCTGCGTTCAATGATCTGACTAAATTCAAGTTGTCTTTCATTCAATAAGGTATCAAGCAATAGCGTTGCAAACCCTATGATACTGTTTAAAGGGGTACGAAGTTCGTGGCTGATATTTGAGAGAAAAGTTGTTTTGGCTTCATTGGCAATATCAGCGTCTTGTTTTGCTTTTCTCAGTTGTTTTTCTATTTGTTTACGTTTACAAATTTCAGTTTTCAGTTGAGCATTCTTTTTTTCTAAATTTTTCTGCTGATTGCGCAATGTCAATTGAGTACTCACGCGAGCCAGGACTTCTTCTTCCTGAAAAGGTTTGGTTATGTAATCAACGCCGCCAACTGAAAATCCTTTGAGCTTGTCATCAACATGATCCATTGCACTGATAAAAATGATCGGAACAGGGGCACTTTTTTTATCAGCTTTCAACTGCTCACATAACTGAAACCCATTCATTTCAGGCATCATAATGTCCAGCAAAATAAGATCCGGCGGTGTTTCCCCCTGTACACTCAACAAAGCCTGTTCAGGAGTAAGTACCGGTCTGACATCATAACCTTTGGCAGAAAGAAGAGAATATAATACGCGAAGATTTTTAGGGTTGTCATCAACAACCAGTATTTTTTCAGGAGCATCATGGGTTGTACAGATATTCATATGTTCTTCCTTGTAAAATAAGTTCATTTAAAACGATCTTTAGCATCATCATTGAATAAAAACCTTTGATTTGCTATACAAATGTTCAGATAAAAATTTTTGGCAATGTGATTGAACCTTTTTCTTTGCTCTTCAAAAAAGAAAGGCCACCATGCAAAAGAAGTCATCCGTTCATATACTCATTGTTGATGACAATCAAGCAGATTTAGAATATTTACAATTACTTTTAGATCAACATCACATTTCAGCAGACTGTGTAAATAATCCGCTTGAAGCATTAAAAATTGTTGATTCCCGCAAACATGACATTATGCTTTTAGATATTGAGATGCCTCAAATGAATGGGTATGATTTGACCTTACAAATTAAAAAAAAAGCAGAATGTAATGGCATTCCCATCATTTTTATTTCAGCATTGGATCAAAAAAATCATATTCAAAAAGCTTTTTCTATTGGCGCACAAGATTATATTCAAAAACCCATTATTCCCCATGAGGTCATTGCAAGGATTAATCTCCGTTTAGATCAATCAACACAACTTAAACAATTAAAAAAAAAACAAGCAGTCAATAAGCAGAATGATGAGCCCATTCAATCAAATTTTACAAAGGACAAGGTGAATGGAGAACAGTTGTCAATGCTCAATGATATCCTTCCTCGCCTGAATATTCTCAAAAAGAAAAAAATGCCACAAGACAGGCGGAAGAAAATAATTGACGCCATTGAAAAGGATTTAACTGAAAACGCGTTTATTTTTACCCAAAAAATAAAAAAATATGGACTGACACCCACTGAAAAACAAATTGTTTTATTTATAATTAGTGGAATGTCTTCAAAAGAAATTGCTGAAACGCTTTACCTGTCTGTTCAAACAATAAAAACGCATCGTAAAAATATTCGCAAAAAATTGGGAATTACCAATCAACAAAAAAAGGTATTGGATTTTTTTCTTGATTCATAATGTAAATTAGAAATTGTTATTCTTTTTTTTTAGAATATCTCCTCTCAATAGGGCATTAATGAACAGGTGAGAACTGCACCAAAATTGTGTTGAATAATGTTCTTGCTATCAATGAAACACAATATATATGAGCTTGCCAGGAATTCAATTTTTGACTATCACACATAAGGGATGGTTTCAGCCATGCCGATTTGTTTTTGTTTACATAATTGTTTGGCCTGAACGGTAAATCCTCCAACAGATAAAAACGCAGGGCATATTTTTTTATCTTTATTGAGACTGGCA
>PEAL01000155.1 GCA_002753725.1 Deltaproteobacteria bacterium | reverse complement strand
AGAGTGTCAATCATGTCATCCAGTGTTTGGGTCTGAATTTGATAACCGGTCTTTTTTGCCGCTCCCTGAAGATAGGGAGAATGCTCTGGAAAATATCGGCTCAATATACTTCCCAAATGGGTGATACCTTTTTGATCCAGGAAATTCCACAATCGGGCATCCGCAGCATAATGGTCGATATAACAAAAGAAAGCCCTGCATTTTTCCTTGCCAGATAACAAACCGCTTTTTTCCGCATCGGCATTTTTCTGGGCAATATTCAGCATCGATTCCAGCAAGCGGGTATATCCTGGTATGCTGGTGGCTAAAAAACGGCCCGCATAAATAAATAAATTGAAAATCGGTGGTAGAGGATTGGGTTTGAGCATTTGAAGTTCTTCTAATTGAGAAATAATTAAATCCTGCTTGTGGGTTTCTTCAAGTCCTTTTCGCAGGCGATCAAGATCCAGTTTGTGACCCGATTGTTCTTCTAAAAAAGCAATTAAGGACTGATAGTCTTTTCGATGATATTTCTTGGTTTTTTCATCAAGAAACGATGCTGGATAATCTAACTGATACATGGGTTTATTCAAGAGTGATGCAGAAAAAGCAAAGGCATTGGCATTGGTGTCACACACTCCGCCACTGTCAAACACAACAAAATCAACAGGATTACACAGGCCAGCAAGATAAGCGCCCAAGGCACCACGTTGTGAGGAACACGATGTTTCTGAAAGGCCTACCTCAAAACAATAATTCATAAAATCATAGGTTCCACGTTTCCATAAAATAGAGGGTAACACGGTCAGAGGTTCCATCACTACCGGTACAATATCCATTGCATGCAGGATGATGGGTGAAAAACAAAAAGTGGTCATGCATATTTTTTTTTCCTTTTCAGTAGCAAAGTACATGTCATCAATAATATCTTTAACCAAATCCAGAAAAAGGATTCCAGGTTCGTCATACTTTGCCAGCAAATCCATCAAGCCTCTAAAATAAGGCATATACTCAAGCATGCGCTGATATTCTTTTTTTGATCCTTTTAAAGAATTACAGGCAATATGCATGCTTCGATGCAACATCCAATCAAAGTTGTATTCTTGTATTTCTGGCCGCATAGTAATGGTTCTCCTTAAACAGTAATTCGTTCCAAAAAAGCATCGATACGCATGCGCAAACGCCCTGTATCGGTCTGCGATCCATATTCCCGTTCCAGACGGATACAAGGGATGCCATCTTTTTCCAGTTCTCGCTCTAAAAGCCCGTTTTCCGATCCATGAAGGTCACAAAACCGAATGTTTTGTAAAATAACACCATTGGCCTGAGTGGTTTGAATTTTTTTCTTGATTAAATTCAAGCGATAGTCAAATCGACCAAACATTCGTGGACAGGGACATTCCAAAATATAATGATCCGCCAATGCTTCATATGGGGGACAGCTTTCAGATATATGATTTTTCTGATGCAAGGGCCCAAAACAAACGTTTTCACCGACAACATGGGCACCCGCAGCCTCGACGGTTTGAATTAAATGAATATCATCATAGGCTGATCCTGAAAGGAGAAGTCTTTTAGCATTAGAAGCATCGTTACTTTTTGAAGAAAAATTATTCAGAAATTCGGAAACTTGACGTTGAAAGAATTCTGGTGACATGGATTGCGCTGCCAGGCTAATACAAAAAGCATCTGATCCCAAAATTTTTGGAGGGTTGGATTGTCTGAGCATATCAATCTTTTGAATCAAGGTTCGATTGCAATTGTACACACGGATGGCATTCTGTATATTTTCCATAGAAATGGTAACACTAAAATGAGATTCCAGTTTTTGTTTCAGCTGATCAATTTCATCGATAAACCATTGCCTGGCATGCTCTACCGATTTTCTCGGTACATTGATATAATGAAAAAAGGGCAATTTCATATGCGGATAATCATCCCCCGCTTTTCGCCAGCATTCATCCAAACGTCTCATAGAATCACAGCCATCGGCGATGATAGCACCACTTAAATGGGCCAGTTTCCCTTCAGCCATGGATTGTAGGATCGCTTTAGGAAACGAACAAATAAAGGGGCCGTAATAGGCATCGGCTATATCCAACCCGTGGACACCAACACCCCGTAGACGAATGGGCAATATCCCTCCTGCGTAAAACAGCTCAACAGGCACTTGACTACATGTGTAACCAACGATGGGTTTACCGGTTTTATTCCATTCCTCTATAGAATCATTATGAAGATCAAAAGCAGCTTGTTTGATAAGATCCATTAGAATGAACTCCTTATTTTTCGAGTATTCCTAAGCAATGATTATGCAATGACTTCATTTTGAAATCTTTTTAAAGCCAACCCGAAGGAGGCATCTTTTTCCATAGCATCACAAAAAGCATGAATGAACGGCTGTGCAACCCTTTGAATGATAGGGGTCAGGTTTTCCATTACATGAGGGGCCACTTGATCGGCCATGTCTCCCAATGCATCCATATCCAATGCACCGAGCCATTGAAACAATGATGAATGCAAGGCATCGGGTTCCAATTCATTCAGGCGAAGAATAAGTTGAACGATGATATTGATCGTTTCAGCACCTTCGGTAAGATCCATTTCCTGAATGTGATTTCCAATGGTTTTAGAAAGGATATCATCGGGTAAATGATCCAGCACTTCAGCAAGTTGAGTGATTGTGTTTATCTGGTTGTTTTGTCGGTTAAACCACAGGTGGATAGCGTTGGCCAGTTGTTCTGGATCTTTTGAAATGGCAGTCATTCTGGCATCATGAAAAGATGTCTTCATTTTCCAGATGGCCTGCTTGGCCTTAAACATCGTTTTTTTGTCAATGGTTGACGTTAGCGTATCGAATATACGATTTACCTGTTGAGACAGGGCATCTGATCCGGGCTCACCAATCAATGCACTTCCTGTATGAAATTTTCGGACAAGTTCGGCGGCCTCATCAAGGAATTGAGAAAATTGCTGAACATCCAATTCTTTTATCAGCGATATGGTAATATCAGCCAATACATCCGGTGGTACGACATTGAAATGTTTCAAGGTATTTCTTGCTATCAAGCAGGCAGTATTCCCGGCCAGAGGAATTAAACTACACAATAGAACCATTTTTGCTGGATAGTCCCACAACACAGCATTGATATTTTCAGACAGAGCATTGATATCTTGTGCCGTTTGTTTCAGAAAATCTTTAAGATCTACAAAATCAATTTTTTTTAAAAATGTACTTACCGCCTGATTGAGATGTTGAGATAAAAAAAGAGGGCTTTCAGATTGCACAGTCTTTGAAATGGTGAGCCATGTGCTGAAGGTTTCCGACCATTTATCAATATTCAATCGCTGCAAAAGATCTGACAGGTCTTTTGTCTGATCTTTTGCAGATTCTTTTTCAAGGGAATGCCCGAGTGCATTCAATGTTTGCGGGATAACGTTGACTATTTCCGGTAAAAGTGTTGTACAAAGATTCCGAAATGCACCGGTGTCTGTAATAAAGTCAAACAAACCACAGTCTTCGGTTGATTCTTCCTGAGACTCAGGGCCAGACAAACCCGTCCATTTACGAACGGATTGCATAACATATCCAATCATAAAACAATCCTTTCCGATTTCCGATTTACGATTTACGCTTCGGTTTTATTTTTCGATTGATTCATCCGCATGGCACGCATTATATCTGTAACCATTTCAAATTGTTCATTTCCTGAAATTAATTCAGGGCATAATAAATCTGCATAGGTCAGACCGATGAGCCAGCAAAAAATAATGGCACCATGTTTTTCGGGCAGATCAATCTGACAGGCAATGGTACTGATATAATGTTGAGCAAATTTATTGAACATGATTTCAGTTTCTGACTCTTTCTGATGGCGGAAATAATCCAGAGTAAGCAGCAGTATGTTTTGATAATACTCTTTATTCGTTTCCATAATTTCGCCAGCTTTCATCATTCGTTCTTCAGGGGATTGTGTGCTGTTGGTAGCTTCACGTAATCGTTGGATATCTTTGTCTACGATATACGTCATCATTTGCTCGAAAATAGACTGTTTGGTTGGGAAATAATGATACAATGCTCCGGTAGAAACATTCAGCTCAGAAGCGATTTCTCTCATGGTTACATTGTTGAACCCTTTTTTACTGAACAACTCAAAACAATCCAGAATCATTTGTTCCCGGTGTTGATCATGATCGACAATTTTTGGCATTGGCGTCCTCTTATATTTTTGAAGTTAAATGTTTACTCAATCGCTTGCCTAAACCGATCAATGTCAATGTTGGTGGTAATCCGAACGATTCAGGTATGACTGAACAATCGCATACATATAAGCCATCATATTCTGTTTTCAGGTCTGTGTCTACAACATCGTTAATTTTTGCTGTTCCTCCGGGATGTGCGGCTGTATACCAGCTTTTAAAAATATGCCGGGCACCTGCATTTTTTAAAATAATTTTAGCACGTTCATATCCATGCAAAAGACTTTTTTTATCTATAGGATCCAGTTTTTTACGAACCCCTCCCCTGGATGTCAATCGCCCGCCTAAATGATCTTTTTCTTTAATCATGATCGTCAATGTTCGGGGATGCGCTGTCAGCCGATCCCATCGAAAAACTTCTGCTGCAAAACCAAGATAAATGGGAAGAGGTACAGTCATGTCGGTCATCATATAGCCATCATTTTCAAAATGAAAGCCTGTTGCCATTGGAAACTCCCGGCCACCGGAAATATCATTCACTTCACCAAGGGCAACAATCAACGGGTCAAAGAAAAATTCTTTTCCAACGGTTTGAAATCCTGAATTGGCTAAAATAACCGGCGTTCCAATGCCTCCTGCGGCAATGATTATTTTTTTTGCATATGCTTTGGAAGGCATCATATTTTTTGTGTATTCAACTCCAATGGCCGTGCGACCATCAAAAAGCACTTTTTTGACACGCGCATTGGTTATCACGCTGGCGGTATGTTTTTCAGCGTCATCAATAAAATTGCGCGCTGTCCATTTTGCATCATGTGGACACCCCAAATTGCATAAATCACAATTGGCCCGACATCGCTCCTGATAAACAAATTTGTTCAATTTTTTCCAGCCAAGCCCCAAATCCTGTGCGCTATTCATGATTCGTTTGGCCATAGGACCAATAAGATCATCCCGGAGCGGTGCGATGGGTAATTCCTGGCGCGCTTCTTCAGTTTCCTGAGATATATCAATACCATAGGATTGAAGCATATCCAATGGAGGATCAAAGGCAGTGGCATAATAATAAACTGAACTTCCGCCGGTTGTTGTGCTTCGAACCATCGACAGCATATTATAGGTAAACAGAACATTTTTAAACGGTATGCCTGTATTCTGAAGCGCCTGTTGCATGGTTCCATTGATCGGGGTTCGGTTCCCCCATTCCAGGATCAGAACATTTCGGTTTTGACGGGCTAACTCCCTCGCTACCGTTGCACCACCTGGACCTGTTCCAACAATGATGGCATCATATAGAGTCTTTTTTTTCATTTTTATTCTTCCTTTGAGTGCTTCACCAAAATCGATAATTTTATATTGAACATTCGTTTTAAATCATACTTAACCTTATTAGTAATGTCAAGAAAATATTCCTGTGTGACTGCCGTAAATAATTAACTGATGCTGTTTGGAATGTCAAGAGACACACGAACAAAATGAGTGTTTGAAAGAAGTTTGTCACGGGTGTTCTTTTTTTTGCATCCTGAAACATACACCATTATCGTTTATCAAAATTTTAACATTGACAGATAGAAAAAAAACAGATAATAGATTTTTCTTTTAAATCACAACGGTAATCACTGTTCAAAAAGTTGGAGAGGTTGCCGAGTGGCTGAAGGCCCCGCTCTCGAAAAGCGGTATCCGGTTAATCGCTGGATCGTGGGTTCGAATCCCACCCTCTCCGTCACGCGGTTTTTTTCAATTGATGAACAGCGAACCTTTTCATGATAATCTTATTAATTTGCGGAGAGATGTCCGAGCTGGCTGAAGGAGCACGACTGGAAATCGTGTGTACTGCCAAAAGCGGTACCGAGGGTTCGAACCCCTCTCTCTCCGCCACCCTTCTTAAAAACAACAGACATGTCCTATCTAGTTCTCGCACGAAAATACCGACCGTCAACTTTTAAAGAAGTTGTTGAACAATCTCATGTTACACAAACATTGCAAAATGCTGTTCAATCGGGTCGTTTGGCCCATGCCATTTTATTTTCCGGCCCGCGTGGTACCGGTAAAACTACAGTTGCGCGCGTTTTAGCCAAAGCCATGAATTGCTATGAGGGGCCAACTGCAACCCCCTGCAATCAGTGCCGATCCTGTAAGGATATCACCGCTGGAAACGCAGTTGATGTTATGGAAGTGGATGGCGCCTCAAACAATGGTGTGGAAAATATTCGAGATCTGCGCGATAAGGTTCAATATCGTCCTGCACACAGTCGCTATAAAATTTACATTATTGATGAAGTTCATATGCTGAGTACTGCGGCTTTTAATGCATTATTGAAAACGCTTGAAGAACCTCCTGAACATGTTTTGTTTATGTTCGCAACAACAGAGCCTCACAAAATTCCCATAACCATATTATCCCGATGTCAACGGGCTGATTTGAGACGTATCAAACTAGATGCCATCACGAATCACCTTCAAAAACTGTGTGATCAGGAACATATCCCCATCAAATCTGAATTTCTGTCAATGGTGGCCCGTGAGGCAGGGGGGAGTATGCGTGATGCTCTCAGTTTGCTGGATCAGGTAATGGTATGCGTTGGTGATCAAGGGGATCATCAGAATGAACATGATGTGCTGGATATTCTGGGTGTCCTGGACCGAAAAATCATTTTTTCTTTATCCACTGCGATCATTGATGGCAACATTCCTGATGCACTGGATGTCTTGCATGATATTTATGATCGCGGCCATGATTTAAAAAAGATGATTGTGGATCTCATCGAACATTTTAGAAATTTATTGATTGTCAAACTGGGTAAAAAAATAGACCGCCTGATCAATGTTCCGTTTCATGAGATTGATCAAATGAAAAAGCAGGTTGAAAACATTACGCCTCATTATATTAACCAGATTTTTGATGGCTTGTTTCAAGATGAAATTTTTGTTCGCTATGCGCCTCAGCCGCGTCTTGCCCTTGAGAAAACCCTGATTAAAATAGCATCCATCCAACCGGTTCTTGATATTGATACCCTCATTGAAAAAATTGATCAACTTCAGGAAACGATTGGAAAAAATCCAAATGTTTCAATGGTTCAATCCAAATCAGAACTGCGCATTCCAGCCCCCCAACCGATAGTGATGCCCCCTCAAACAGAAACGCCACATCAGAAAATGGCTCCAGAACCTTCTCGCCCCGCTCCTGATAGGCCAACAGATAAATCTTTGGAAAAGGACGTATCAGGGGAAGAAAAAACGCTTTCAGAAAAAAAGATCCCACAAGGACCTGTTCATGATGATTCAGAGACACTTGACACAACATGGTCAAAACTGATAACACGCATTCGCGATCAAGTGCCATCAACTGCACCTCTTTTGAAAGATGCATCACTAAAAAATTATTCAGATAATACGATCACCATTGAAATCAATGGTCCGCCTTTTGTTTTTAGTCGGGTAAAAGAAAAACATGATGAAATCAATCGTATTATCAATAGTTATTTTCAAAAATCTGTATCCATAGAATGGCTTCAAGGAAAAGCTGCTGAATCAGCCCTTGAAATACAGAAAAAACGAACCGAACAAGAACAAAAGCTCAGACTGGATGCTCGTAAACATCCGTTGGTTCAAGAAGCGGTTCGATTGTTTAATGGTAAAATAATTGATGTCAAACTTTTGAATTCTTAAGTTTAATAGAGAACTTACAACTTTCAATAACGATAAAAAGGAGTATATTATGAAAGGTATGGCCAGTATGATGAAGCAAGCTCAGAAGCTTCAATCAAAAATGTTAAAAATGCAGGATGAACTTTCCGAAAAGACAGTAGAAGGTTCCTCAGGTGGAGGAATGGTTAAAGTTGTTGCCAGTGGCAAACAGCAGGTTATTTCCATTGAATTGGAAAAAGAAGTCGTTGATCCTGATGACATTGAAATGTTGCAAGACATGGTTGTCGCTGCTGTGAACGATGCATTGAATAAATCACAGGAAATGGTTTCCAGCGAAATGACAAAATTAACCGGTGGGCTGAATATTCCAGGATTGATGTAAAAATGCGCCATTATCCGCCATCACTCATTGCCCTGATCCGTCAGCTTTCAAGACTTCCCGGCATTGGAGAAAAAACTGCCACTCGCCTGGCGCTTCATATTTTAAAAGCATCTGACAGAGACGCCAGGGCATTGGCCGATAGTATTCATGCCGTTAAAGAAAAAATTCATTTTTGCCCAGGATGCTTTGGCCTTACGGATCAACCCTTATGTCATATCTGCAATGATCCGGATCGTATTCAAAAATTGGTCTGTGTTGTTGAGCAAACCGATGACATGGCATCTATTGAGAAATCAGGTTCTTTTCAAGGTGTATATCATGTTCTTCATGGAACCCTGTCTCCAATGAATGGCATCGGACCGGATGATATTCGTTTTCAGGAACTCGTGGATAGAGTTCAAAAGGGAAACGTTCAGGAGGTAATTATTGCAACCAGTACAAATGTTGAAGGTGAGGCCACAGCGGTTTATATTGTTGAGCAACTGTCTCGCATACCTGTTAAAGTCACCCGAATTGCATCAGGCGTTCCAATGGGGGGGGACTTGAAATTTGTCGATCAAGTCACCCTTAAATGTGCCCTGGAAAGGCGATATGAATATTAATCCTGATCTTTAATGATTGATTATCTATTTTGACCCAAAAACTCAACAACGATACATAAAAATAATAAAGGAATATAAAATGAAAACAAGATGCTACTTACTGATTCTTTGTTGCATGTCATTTATTGCCTGCACAACGACATATGCAGTGGACAAAGTCGGGTATATCAACCTTCAACGGTTGGTCAATGAGTCCAAAATGGGCCAGGCGGCAAAAGCGGATATTGAAAAAATTCGCCAGGAAAAACAGGCAGAAATTGATAAAAAACTTGAGGATATCAAAGAGCTGAAAGAACGCATTGAAAAAAAAGGCGATTTGATGGGGGCCAGGAATAAGGCTGAAAAAGTTGAAGAATTACAACAACTGTACAAAACATATCAACGAATGGTGGCTGATGCTAAAGAAGACTTGAGCAAAGAAGACAGCAAGCTCGTATCAACCATCCTTGAAAAGGCAGATGCTGTTCTCAAAGAAGTGGCAAAAAAAGAAAACTATTCCATTATTCTAAAAGATCCTGATGCTATTGGATATCTAAACCCAAAAGTAGATATCACCACTCTGGTCATTCAGGCATTTAATAAAAAAGCGAACTAACGGCAGTCGAGAAAGGGGCGTAGATCAGCTTTTTACTTTTTGTCTCTTATTTTTTTTACCCATAAATAATGGACGCCCCCTTTTTTTCCTCTGATTAAATGCGCAACATGCTTTGTTCATACCACGCCAATGTTTGTTTCAATCCGGTTTCAAAAGAAACAGATGGAGAATAGCCTAAATGTTGTACCGTTTGATGCATATCAGCCACAGATGCTTGAACATCACCGGATCGGGAAGGTGCATACGATGGTGATATTTTTTTCCCCGACTGTTGACAGATATGCTCCCATAACGCATTGATTGAAACTGATTTTCCCGTTCCAATATTGAATACTTTTCCGCTGATCTCCGGTTGACTTGCTGCCAGTAAATTGGCCTGAACAACGTCTGCCACATTCACAAAATCGCGGTATTGTGTACCATCACCATATATGATTGGCTGCTGATTCTGAATGGCTTGGGTTAAAAAAATAGAAATAACCCCGGAGTAAGCAGATGAGGGATCCTGGCGCGGGCCGTATACATTGAAATATCTCAAACAGACAGTCTCCAGTTGATACAGATCATGATAAAGTTTTGCATAATACTCACCCATAATTTTTTGAGCCGCATAAGGACTTTTGGGCGCAGGAATCATGGTTTCAACTTTGGGCAGGGATGGCGCAGTATCTCCATAAATAGAACATGAACTGGCAAAAATCACCCGCTGGACATGACATTGCCTTGCAGCTTCAAATACATTCACGGTACCAATCTCATTAATCATTGCCGATTCTATAGGATGATCAATCGTTCGAGGAACCGACACTTCGGCAGCTTCATGAAAAACAAAATCACTGCCTTGCATACTCTTTTTCAGATGATTGAAATCTCGAATATCACCTTGAATAAATTCAACATGTTTTTTGATAGGGTCAAGGTTTGACCGTTTTCCTGTGGACAGATTATCAAAAATTCGAACATCACACTTATTTTTTAAAATATGTTCGGCAATATGAGAACCAATAAATCCCGCGCCTCCTGTAATGAAAACGCTTTTTTGATCAAATATACTGTTCATTATTTATAAAACTCCATTGGAAGAACTCGTGAGTCGTAAATTTTCTATACGTTGATGTAGAGACCTTTTTGGCATCCTTCATTATCCAGTTAACACTTTTATCAAAATTTAATGATATTAGAAAATACATTTTTTTTTTATTTCTATCCCAGGTAGAAAAAAACAAAAAAATTGAACAAAAGAAAGATAAAAGACGCCCAAATCTAAAGATTTGGACTCCTGAAGTGTTTGACACAAAGCACATAATTCAGTATGGTCAAAAGGTAGACTGTCTTTAAATTGAAAAGGGTATATTATGAAAATTTTAAAAAACCAAATGTTGAGTATGTTGTCATGTGTCTTTGTCTTTGTTTTTCTTTTTTTTATCTTCTGTGGCAACGTTTTCTGTTCTGAAAAAGAAACCTTGAGAATGCTTGTTTGGGAACCTTATTTGGCTTCCCAAAGCATTCAGCAGTCTTTTATCAAACGCGTCAAAGAAGAATTCAACGTGGACCTGAAACTGGATGTCAAGTATGTGACCAGCGATGATCCATTCTTTCCTGCACTTCGAGACGATGAAACAGATGTTATCATTTTATCGCATCCATCGCCTAAAGATAAACGTTTTCAATTGATTAAACTCAACCTGGTCTTACCATTGGATACAAAGACTCTTTCCAATTATTCCAATGTATTATTAGACTTACAACAGGCTGATTATTGCCGAGAAAATGGTCATATATACTGTGTTCCTACTGCTCGAGGTCCTTATGCACTTGTTTATAATACACAATTGTTTAAAGAAACTCCGAACACCTGGAATATACTGTGGGATCCAAAATTCAAGAAAAAATATACGCTCGGTCGAGATCAGTATGAACAAAACGTTTATATTACAGCCTTAGCTATGGGGTACCCGGTTGAAGACATGTCCAATTACAAAAAGCTCAATACACCAAAATTTCAAGACAAACTCAGTCAATTAGCCATTAATGGGCATCCTTCATTATCCAGTTAACACTTTTATCAAAATTTAATGACCTTTGAAAAATTCAACCTTTTAAATTTTTTTGAGATGATCTG
>PEAL01000154.1 GCA_002753725.1 Deltaproteobacteria bacterium | reverse complement strand
GAAATGGTTGCGGAAATGGGATCGCCCTTCAGCGTCTTTTTCATATATTAGCGCAGGGCTAAAGCTGACTTTAGCCCTGCGCGGGCAACGAATCGATTGACCTACTTTTTGGGAAAGTGCAGCATAAAAGGATTTTTTTAAATGGATTTAAGTAAATTCAGCTCATTGAAATTTCTACCCGCTTTAAAGGCAGTGTTTAAAGATCTTCAAATACCCTTAAACTATTTAACCGACGAGCCAACTCCCGCCAAAACGATTTTGAAGGATACCTGGAAAGACAATACGACCTTTGATCTGATCAAGGATGTATATTTTTTGGGAATGGTGGATGATGCTGCTTTTTCTGGAAAAAAAAGCATTGATGTTTCCGAAATTAAGTCAGATTACGACGGCATTCTTATTTTTGGCGTTACCCTGAGAGAAAGAGAAAATAACCGCCTGCCGACCCGTTCTCAGTTGGCGGAAATAACCCGCGCATTCAATCGTGAATATTTTTACACACCGGTGATTGTTGTTTTTCAATACAGCGGATATCTTGCTTTTGCCTGTGCCGAGCGCCTGAAATACAAACAGGAATGGCGGGAAGGCGAAAAAGCAGGTAAAGTTTCTCTGTTGCGGGATATTCATTTAATTCATCCCCATGCAGGTCATCTTCGTATTTTAAACGATTTAAAAATTCCCGACCACGGAAAAAAGAAAGTGGATTCCTTTGCAAAACTGTATGCCTGGTGGCAGGATGTTTTCAGTGTCGGTATTCTGAATAAAACATTCTATCAGGAGATTTCCAACTGGTTTTTTTGGGCGGTCAAAGAAGTCGCCTTTCCGAATTCGCCTGTTTCTTTAATACATAAACTAAACGAAAAAGAACAGGCCTTGAAACATGAACATAACGCCAAAAATGTTATCCGCCTGCTCACACGCTTTTTGTTTGTCTGGTTTATCAAAGAAAAAAAATTGATCCCCGAAGAACTTTTTAATATGGACTATCTCAAAAATGAACTTCTAAACGATGTAAGCACAATTAGAGATGATTTATATAAACATACAAATATTGAAAGTGTTTATTATAAAGCGATCCTGCAAAATTTATTCTTTGCCTCCCTGAACTGTCCGATAGAACCAACCGAAGATGGCGATAACCGCCATCGAGGCTTTCGTCTAAAAGACAATTATGGGCAGCACAGGGATGCTAACTATTTAATGCGCTATCAGGAGCAGTTTAAAAGCCCTGAGAAATTTATCGAATTGATCAATGCCAGTGTGCCTTTTCTAAATGGTGGCCTGTTGCTCTTCCGATCTAACAAGACAGATAAGATCTATATTGATGGCTTTTCAGATAACCTGCCGTCAAAGCATAAACTGATAGTGCCGGATTACCTGTTTTTTGGCTTTGATCAGGAGGTTGATTTAAGCGGTGTTGTGGGAATACATACCAACGTTTTTAAGAGCGCCAAAGTCAAAGGATTGATTTCCATTCTCAAATCTTATAAATTTACCATTACTGAAAACACCCCCATTGAAGAAGATGTCGCACTGGATCCTGAACTATTGGGAAAAGTTTTTGAAAACCTGCTTGCCAGCTATAACCCTGAAACCAAAACCACCGCCCGCAAACAGACCGGTTCTTTCTACACCCCCAGGGAAATTGTCACTTACATGGTGGATGAAAGCCTGATTGCTTATCTTAAAAACAGTGTGAAAAACTGTGGGATCGACATCCGGGAAGCGGATAAAAAATTTCATGAATTGCTTTCTTATGATGATGTCAATCCCTTTGCAGAAAATATAGACCTGCAAAAACAGATCATTCATGCTCTGGACACTTGTAAAATTCTTGACCCTGCCTGCGGCTCAGGTGCTTTTCCCATGGGAATATTGCAGAAAATGGTGCATATTCTGCAAAAACTTGACCCGAAAAACACATGCTGGCAAGAGCTTCAATTAAAAAAGGCCATGAAAGACACAGAAGGGGCTTTTGCCATTGCGGATAAGAAATCACGAGAACAGAAATTAATCGAAATCAATGACGCCTTTGATGAAAACATCAATGATCCAGATTATGCCAGAAAACTATTTTTAGTTGAAAACTGCATTTATGGCGTGGATATCCAGCCCATTGCCGCGCAGATTTCCAAACTCCGGTTCTTTATTTCTCTGGTGGTTGATCAAAAAGTGGATAAAACCAAACCCAACTTTAGCATCAGAGCGCTGCCCAATCTGGAAACCAAATTTGTGGCAGCCAATACTCTGATAGGAATTGAAAAACCCAAATCACAGATGAACCTGTTCGATAATCGAGAAATAAAGAATTTGGAACAGGAACTAAAAAATGTAAGACACCGGCTGTTTTCAGCAAAATCTCCAACAACCAAAAGAAGACTGAGAGACAAGGATAAAGAGATACGAGAACAAATAGGGACGCTGCTACTTAAACATGGATGGGGCAATGAAACAGCCAAACAGCTTGCCGGTTGGGATCCTTATGACCAGAATGCCTCATCACCATTTTTTGATTCGGAGTGGATGTTTGGGGTTTCCGGTGGATTTGATGTGGTGATTGGGAACCCGCCATATGGAGCGAAGTTAAACGATGAGATTATTGAGAGACTAAAAGGGTATGAACTATTTTGTCGAGAAACAGCTATTTTATTTATTGAGAAAGGCAATTCCCTTCTTTGCGAAAAAGGTATTCTTACCTATATCGTGCCGAAACCTTTGATTTATGCTTCTAATTACAACAAGACACGGCTATTCTTAATGGGGGGGCTCAGAATATTGGTTGATTGTGGCAAAGCTTTTGAACAAGTTAAACTTGAAGCTACTGTTTTCAGTTATAAAAAGTCGTCAGACTGTGATAGCTACAGATCGGTGCTGTATGTGGATAATGCCTTTAAAACTCAAGATTTAATCCCGAAAAAATATATTGAGCTATTTGGTCTTTATCTTAACGGAATTTACCCTGCGGAATTAAAGATAGGAGTCAGTATGAATTCGTATGAAAAATTTGGAGGTCTGGTAGAGAACAAAAGAGGTTCAGGTTTGCAAAAATATTTGTCCGACAATCACGGTAGCTATAAAGCCATAGGAGGTATGGAAATTGACCGATATGGTGTAAAAAGAATAAAGGGGTTGGTTGACTATGAAACATTGGATGCAAACCGAAATTCAATTATCCATTCCAATTCCGTTCTGTGTCAAAATATTGTCGCCCATATTCATAAACCCATTGGCCACATAAAAATTACATGTTGTATCGTCGAAAATAAAGATTACGTAATTCTTGACACAATAAATCAACTGTCGATATCAAATAAAAACTTTTCAAAATATTTTTTATGGACTTTATTAAATTCAGATTTAATTAACTGGTACGTGTATCGGTTTATTTATGGGAAAGCAATTCGAACAATGCATTTCGATAATCCTGTTTCTTCCCGTATACCATTAGCGCTCCCTGATAAATACGATAGTTATCGTATATTTTATTATGGAATTGTTCATAATTCTGAGATACGTCTCGATTTTGAAAATATTCTTAACGGGTTGGTCTTCGAACTCTATTTCTCCGAACATATGAAAGCGAACAAAATAGACATCATTCAATTTGTAGAAAAAGATTTAAAACAAGTGATGCAAGGCAGAGAATTTGAGAAATTAACCGACGACCAAAAAAAAAAGGTGATCGACCAGCTTCACACCAGATGGACAGATCCTGAAAATGAAATTGTCAAACGCATGAAAAGCTTTGCCAAAAAAAGCCCGGATATATTAAAACCAATCCTGGAATGTTAACTTCAGAACTATTGATCTTATTTAGCTGATTTTCAAAGGAAATCTTGCGGATGTCCTCGCAAATTTCCAAAATCAGGGGAAGGTCATGAATATAAAAACTCTGCCATTCCAAACGTTTAGGTAGAATTTTGAATATTTTTCTAACCTGTTTAACAAATTTGTTAAACAGCAACATTCCACTTTCTGAAATTGTAAACGAATTAACATCAACTGGGGCGCATTCCCAAAAATTGTTCCTGAAAAAAAGGGAAAACGATCGTATGATAAAAATTTCCAATTATACGCAACTCATGTGCTTATATGAAAGCCAGACAACACTCATTTATCGGGCACGACAGGAAAGGGATAATCACCCGGTTATTCTTAAAATGCATAAACAGACCTTTCCTGAAAAAGTTGACATTGAAAGGTTTTATCAAGAATATCAACTCATCCAAAGCCTGTCCTCTAAATACATTGTCAAAGCAATTGATCTTATTAAATTCGAAAACCGATTCATTATTGTTTTTGAAGATTTTGAAGGCGATTCCCTTGCAAATTTAAGCACCATCAGCCCTTTCTCTTTAAATACCTTCCTTGGTATTGCTATCTCTGTAACTGAAGCATTATCGATTATACATCGTAACAATATTATCCATAATGATATCAATCCATCAAATATTATCTATCATTCGCAAACAGGACAGGTTAACATTATTGATTTTGGTATTGCATCCCGTGTGTCTTCCAAAACTCATCAATCAGATACCATAGAAGGAACATTGGCGTATATGGCTCCCGAGCAAAGCGGAAGAATCAAACGATGGATTGATTATCGGTCTGATTATTATGCGCTGGGTGTCAGTTTATATGAATTGATTGCCGGTCATCTCCCTTTTCCAACAAAGGACGCCTCTGAATTGATTCATTGCCACATTGCCAAACATCCCTTACCCCCACATCAAATAAATCCAGATAAGTGTCCAAAAATATTGTCAGACATTATCATGAAACTGATGTCAAAAAGCCCTGACGAAAGATATCAAAGTGGTATGGGAATTCAAAAAGATCTGAAAGAATGTTTGCGCCAGATCTTGAGTACTGGAAAAATTGCCCCTTTTCAACTCGGTCGGTCGGACATCTCAGATACATTTAACATTTCCAAAAAACTCTATGGCAGAGAGATGGTTTTAAATCATTTACGCCTTGATTTTTCAAAATGGATATCTTCAAATACAACAGAATTTCATCATTTACCGGTTATCAGATTGATCACCGGAAATCCAGGGATTGGAAAAACCGCTCTGATTCAAGAATTTCATCGATTCATTCTTGCTGGCCATAACGATACACCCCATCAGAAACAGATCAGGCTAATGGCTGGCCATTGTGATCAATGTCAACAAAACACTCCATACGCTCCGATTGTTGAAGCGATAAACGATCTGATTAAACAGATATTAATGGAAAACGAAGATGTGTTATCAGCGCTTCAGAGAAAAATGAAACAAGCGATTGCTCCCAATGGACATCTGTTGATATCCATGATTCCAGATATGAAATATCTCATTGGAGACCAACCTGATCTCGGAAATTCTGAAATTCAGGCGTGTGAAAACCAAAACCGCTTTCACCTTGCCATTCAAAATTTTTTAACCGTTATTTTCAACCATCACACGGCCTTAATACTTGTTATTGACAACCTCCACTGGGCAGATGATGCAAGCATTCAGTTGATTCAATTCATCATGAATTCCAGGATGATTCCCCTTTTTTTTATCGGTGCGTATCGTGAAAATGAAATAGACCCATCTTATTCTGGCATTTCCTGTTTCGATAACATGGCACAGGCGGGAATTTCAGTTAAACATATTCCCCTGGAACCTGTTAAAATAGATGATATTTGTATGCTTATTTCAGATACGCTTCACTGTTCCAAAGAAAATGCAGGTGCCCTTTCAGAAACACTTATGGATAAAACCCTGGGGAATCCTTTCTTTTTAACAGAGTTTCTTCAAAATTTATATAATGACCATCTGATTGTGTTTAATCACTCAAAACAATGTTGGGAATGGGACATTCAATCCATCCAACATAAAAGCATCACGAAAAATGTTGTGGATCGTATGATTCACCGGATTAAACAACTGTCATCCGAAGCTGGAAAGGCATTAAAACTTTCCGCATGCATTGGCACGTCCTTTACTCTATCAATTTTAAAACAATTACAAACAGATACCTCTATTGATATTCGTTCTTTATTGAATGAAGCCATTGAAGAAGGTCTTATTGTAGAATCGCCGCCTCACATGAAATCTCATCATGATTCAGCCGATACGCAGTATCAATTTCTTCATGAACGATTTCAGCAGGCAGCCTATTCATTGCTATCTGAACAAGAACGTCTGATGACCCATTGGAAGATTGGTCAACTGATGCTGTCACACCCGCTGCCAGAGTATCGGGAACAGCATATTTTTGATATTGTGCATCATTTAAATATCTCGGTGGATAAACATCTGGCGACGGATGATCGCCTGGAATTGATCCGGTTAAACCTGATGGCAGGTAAACGCGCCAGAAATTCATCGGCTTATCAACAGTCCTTTGAGCATTTAAATACAGGCTATTCACTCCTTGATTCCAGAAGTTGGCAGGATGATTATGCCATAACGGCTTCCTTGCATATTGAAATGATAGAAACATGTTATTATATATCTGATTTTCGTAGGCTCAATCGTTTGGCTTCAGAGGCATTGGAGAAAATTTCATCACATCTGGATAAAGTAAAAATTTATGAGTTCCTGATTTTATCAAACATGGCTCAAAATAATCTGGCGGAAGCCATCTCGCTTTCGCTTTTTGTATTGAAATCTTTAAATATTCGATTCCCCAAAAAAGCAAAGAAATATCATGTTCTATTTGAATTTTTCCGTGTTCGATGGATGATTGCAGAGCGGCCTATCGAAAATCTCATCAGCCATAAATCCATGACAGAACCCGAAAAACTTGCTGCCATGCGAATTTTACTGTTAATGACAACTGCTTCATATTATATTTCTTCTGAACTTCGGGTGTTGGTTCCTTTAAAAATGGTTTGGCTGTCATTAAAATTTGGAAATTCTTCCATATCTCCTTTTGCATATGCTGTATATGGCGGTATTTTATGCAGTCTTGTCAAACAAATTGATTATGGATATTTGTTTGGAAAACTTTCAACATCATTACTGGAGTATCAAAAAAACACGGTATATGATGTCAGAACAGAGTTTGTGATCAATTCCTTAATTCGCCACTGGAAAGAACCCGTTTCTGCAACTCTGGACCATGCACTGATCTGTTACAAGAATGGCATTACATCCGGAGATATTGAATTCGCTGCAATGTCCGCACATGTTTTTTGTTATATGGCATTCCACCTGGGTCGTGATTTAGTGGGCTTAGAAAAAGATATGAAAAAATACAGTGAAACGATCGCATCCCTTCATCAACAAAAATTTCATCTGGATAATGAAGTTAACCGAAAATGTGTCCTTAACCTCATGGGCCGTTCCGCTCATTTTTTTTTACTGGAAAATCATCCAGATGCTGAAGCTGAACTGCTTGATCGTTTGCTTGCATCAAAGGATCAAAAATCTATTTTTTCCTTTTATTTTAATAAATTAATCCTTGCATACTTTTTCCATGATTTTCAACAAGCGGTTGACCATGCCGATCATGCGAGAGGGTATCTGGAAGGCGTCATCGGGCTGTATCTTTATCCATTATTTATTTTTTACGATTCACTGGCGAGATTGGCTGTTTTTACATCGGTGAATCAGGTCTATCAAAAACGTTATTTAAAAATCATTCGAGCCAATCAGAAAAAGATGAAACGATGGGCCGCCCATGCCCCCATGAACCATATGCATAAATACTATATGGTGGAAGCTGAAAAACATCGCGTGATGGGTCAAGATGTTCAGGCATCGGATTTTTACGAGCGAGCCATTCAGATGGCCCAAACCTATCAATTTATCCACGAAGAAGCCTTGGGGTATGAACTGGCAGCAAAATATTATCTATTAAAGGGTAAATCCGATCTGGCGAAAAAAAGTCTTTTCCATGCCCGCCATTGTTACATGCAATGGGGAGCCATGGCAAAAGTGGATCATATGGACACGCGGTATCATCAACTCCTGACAATAGAGACTGAAAATACCGGCTATATCCCCTCCAACCTCACCACAACCACAAGCAGCTCAGTCTTTGATATTGCAACCATTATGAAAGCCGCACAAGCCATTTCCACTGAAATTATTTTGGATCGCCTTCTTGAAAAGCTGATGAACGTTATCATTGAAAACGCCGGAGCGCAAAAAGGGTTTTTGATCTTTAAAAAAGATAACCATCTGATTGTTGATGCTCACATTTCAATCGCGTCAGGCACTCAGAAAAAAAATGAGCGTCCCGCTTTCCAATTTTGTCTGACCTCTAAAAAAATCGACGATTGTGAAGATCTCAGCCAGGCTATTGTAAACTATGTTGCGCGAACGGGTGAGAATGTTCTTTTGGGTGATGCCACCAACGAAGGCCTTTTTACGAATGATGTGTATGTCATGTATCATCGGCCCAGATCACTGCTTTGTATTCCCATCAAACGTCACAATGCGATTACTGGTATTTTATATCTTGAAAACAATTATGCCACTGACATATTCACCAAAGATCGTCTTGAAATACTTCAGTTACTTATTTCTCAGGCAGCCATTTCCATTGAAAATGCAAAATTTTATGAACAACTGGAAGTATCAGAAAAGAAATTCCGCTCGTTATTTGAAAATGCCGTTGAGGGTATTTTTCAGCTCACCCCTGATGGTCATTTTATCAGCGCAAATCCATCTCTGGCGAAAATATGGGGGGTGGATAGACCTGAAAATTTAAACTTCATATTCAAAGCGTTGGGAAAAGAGTCCTTTGTTCATCAACACGAAAGAAAAAATCTTATTCAGGAGCTGTTAAACAATCAACAAATTATTGGCTTTGAAACCCAGGTCTATCGGAGTGATAAATCCAAAATTTGGATTTCTATTTCTGCAAGAGCGATATGCGATGCTGACAAAAATTTATTGTATTATGAAGGGACCCTGATTGATATTACGAGTCGAAAGCTGGCAGAAGATGAAATCCAAAAACTAAACGAAGAACTTGAGCAACGGGTTGAAGATCGCACGCGTGAATTGCAGGAAACACTGTTTGCCCTTAAACACAGTGAAAAAAAATACAGGGGTTTATATCAATCCAGCAAGGATGCTATTATTTTATTAACAAAGAATTTTCAGATTGAAAATGCCAATCAGGCGGCTCTGGATATCAGTGGCTATTCTTTGGAAGAACTGACACAGCTTCGCGTTCGAGATATCACCCCACCAAAATGGATTGACAGTGAAAAAAAGATTACCCACGAACAAGTCTTAAAAAAGGGATACAGCGATGAGTATGAAAAAGAAATCATTCGTAAAGATGGCAGACGAGTTCCCCTGTCTGTTCGTTCCTGGCCATTAAAGGACCAACAAGGAAGCATCACCGGTATTTGGAGTATTGCACGCGACATTACCGAACGAAAACGCGCAGAAAGACTTCGCGAGGATGTTGAACGTATTGTGCGTCATGACTTAAAAACCCCTCTCAATGGTATTATCGGCTATGCATCGCTGTTTAAAAATTATGACCATCTAACAAAGGAACTTTGCATCAAAGGAAGTTCTATTATTGAAAAAAGTGCCCATAATATTCTTCATATGATTGAACACTCTCTGGATATTTTTAAAATGGAAGAAGGTGTCTATGAATTAGATCCAGAAGCCTGCAATTTGATCCCCATATTCAATCAGCTCAATGAAAGCCTTGCCAGCCTAAAGTCTGCCGGACAATTAAACCTGGTATTTTTGTTGAATGACAGGCCCCTGAGCTGGGAAGAAAAATTTATGGTCATGGGTGAAGACGTTCAGCTTCAGAACATGTTTGCTAATTTAATAAAAAATGCATTGGAAGCATCGCCTGAGAAAAATACAGTCACTGTAACGTTGAATGACAACAAACAAGAGCATGAAATTATTATCCATAATATGGGTGTTATCCCTGAAAATATTCGGGATCACTTTTTTGAACGCTATGCCACCAGCGGAAAATCTGGCGGAACCGGGATTGGAACGTACAGTGCTTTATTGATTGCAAAAATTCATGGGGGAACCATTACGTTTACAAGCACCATCGAACAAGGCACTGCCTTGATTGTTCATTTACCGAAACATGAGATCATAACACACAGCACGTCTGACAATCCCCACCCTGACCCTTTTGAAACAAAAGAAATGATTGTTTCAGAGTCAGACAAAGATAATGATGTCATAGCGCATAATGTCTCTATCTCAAGACCTGAAAAAAAAGCCTTGATTGTCAGTACCAATCCAATCCATCGAATGACCATCCAAATGTTTTTAGATGAATTGCAACTGTCTAATGACTTCAAATCTGATCCTGAGGCCTTATGTCAAATGACTGCAAAAGAATCTTATGATATATTGTTTGTTGATTTATCAATAAACGATCTTCAATCACGGCTTGAAAAATTTCAGGATCATCACAAAAAAACGACAAATACCCTTCCCTTGATCATTGGCTTTCATTCAGGCACAGAGATTGAGACACAATGGAAATCTATATCTGTAGACCCGATCATTTCCCTCAAGGGGTTGACCCGAGACATCATACAAAACGCCATTCAATCGCATATGCACTGTCAACCATGTAAGCAAATTCTTTTGGCTGAAGACAATGTTATTAATAAAAGGCTTTTGATGGATTTACTCAGCACGTTTAATATAAAATTTGATAGTGTTGAAACAGGCCATCAAGCCATCAAGGCTGCGCAAAATCAAGTATATGATGCCATTTTTATGGATATCCAGATGCCCCGCATGGATGGAATTGAAGCGACAAAACATATTCGACAAATAGATGCATACAGGGACATACCTATCATTGCAATAACAGCGCATAAACGATTGGAAAGAAATGATCCTTGTATTGAAGCAGGCATGAATGATTATATTTCAAAGCCTTTTCAACCGGACACGATTAAGCGGGTGATGAATCAATGGCTGGGGATCCAGAGCGCCTACCCGGTATCAGTGCCTGAAAAAAAGCGGCTGGATTTACCGGATGTCCTTCCTGGAATATTTGTCAGGGAAGCCCTTGATCGAACATCGGGTAACAGGAAAATATTGCTTGAACTGTTGGATACATTTACAGATCGATATGCCAACATTGCAGAAACAATCTCGCAATTATTATGGGCGGCCCAAAAAGATAAAGCAATGGATGAAGTCCATTCATTAAAAGGTGCGGCAGCGAATTTATCAATGCTTGATGTCGCACATCTTGCTGCGGATATTGAAACGGCTGTTGACCATGAATCAGAACAAAGCCATGCGTTATTGAAAGCACTGCAAGAAAAAATTGATATTGTGCTGGGATCAATTAAGGCAATGAGATATGAACGTTACCATAATGAATAAAATATTTCCGCACTATATTAAGTAAGCGATCATAAGTTATCGGATTTTGGGGAGTAATGAAAACAGATAGTTTGCTAATAAAGCACTTTAAGTCCCGAAAGGGACGACAGATAATAGCCTGGAGCTTCAGCTCCAGGCTTCTTGATTGGAATGTGCCAAAATGAAAGTCCGCAGCAAGAACCTGGAGCTAAAGCTCCAGGCTATTATCTGTCGTCCCTGCGGGACTTAAAGTGTTTTTATAAAAACCTCATAACTATTTGAAATTATTGCT
>PEAL01000153.1 GCA_002753725.1 Deltaproteobacteria bacterium | reverse complement strand
GATCTCCTGTGAATGTTATTACTGGTAATTAATTAGTGCCCTGGCTGATGCCCAGGGCATCAGTATTGAATTTACATTATTATTTTTACAGATAGTAAAATTTTACATTCTTTAACGCTTTTCGTTTTCACTCCCCACTGAAACAATCTGTTTTAAATCCAAACAAAGCAAACGATATTTACTATAAAGACAATAGGTTATAGGTATTCTCTTATAATATTTGTCAATTCTTAAACGTTTAAAAACAAATGGCACACATGATGCTCTAATAGAAAGCAACGTTCTTATGAAGTGTTCAGAGGAAAAAAATAAACCAAGGAGGATAATATGATTGATGTCATTCATCAGGGTGGACTTTTTATGTATGTCATTTTAATTGTCTCGGTAATTGCGATGACTTTATTTTTAGAACGTGCAAATTTTCTTTATTTGCGGTTGCGTTTAAATATTGAACAGGCTTATCAGAATATCATTCGGTATTTGGAAAAAGTCAATTATCGTGGGGCAATTGAAGAGTGTGTTCGAATCGAAAACCATCCATTGGGACGCATTCTCAAGGCAGGATTGATAAAATCAGATAAAAAAGACAAGGATATCGAGCTTGCAATGGAAGAAAGTATCATGAGAGAGATTCCTTCAGTCAGAGCACGGATCAATTATTTGACCATGTTTGCCAATATTGCAACATTGCTCGGATTACTGGGAACTATCTTTGGATTGATCACAGCATTTAAAGGTGTGGGGGCAGCATCGGACACCATGCGTCAGGAGGTGTTGGCTCAGGGGATATCCATGGCCATGATGACAACAGCATTTGGGTTGATTGTCGCTATCCCCTGTATTGCTGGATATTATGTGTTGAACAATCGCGGTGATTATATTGTTGATCAATTGGAAGAAAAAGCCCTGGGGCTTTACAATGTATTGACCATTATGAAACGAGAAAAGGACATCTCATGAATACATTAATGAAACGCCGGCAAAAACAAACTGAAGACACGGATATTGATATGGTGCCCATTATGAACATGTTTCTGGTATTGATTCCATTTTTGCTTAGTTCTGCAAGTTTTTTCGATATTAATGCCATTCATACATCGGTGCCTGTTCACCACAATCAGACACAAACGGATGAGCAAAATACAAAAGTATCAGAAACGATTCTTCCTGTCATCGAAGTAACAGAAAAAGGCATTGTTTTATATGCACTGTCAGATCAGATTGCTGCTGACATACTGGAAAAATGGGAGATTTCACTGTCAAAACAAGGGGAAAGCTATCCCCTGTCTGAAATACTTCCTTATCTCAAAGACATGAAAAATCGTTTTCCTAAAAGTGATACTATTTTGGTCATCCCTGAAGAAAATATCACTTATGAAACCATTATTCATACAATGGATATGGCGCGGAATTCAGCAGATCAACAATTGTTTCCAAATGTTGTTTTGTCTGAAAAAATTTGACAGTCCTGTTCATTCAAGAATAAGGAGAGCATCATGGCTTTAGGTCAACGCAGATATCAAAAAAAATCATTTGTCATTCCCAAATTGCAAATTACATCAATGATGGATATGTTTACGATTATTTTGATTTTTTTATTGTTTTCATTTTCTGATAATCCAGAAAAGCTTCATATTGATAAAGGGTTGGTGCTTCCAAAATCAGCATCGCAAATGGATTGTGAAAAAAATATTACAGTGTCACTGTCCTTAGATTGTTTGAAAATTGGCGATGAGCACATTGCAAACATTCACCAGGGCATCATTCAAGGATTTGATTCTCAATATCCTGAGCATTCTACGCTTTATAAAAAACTGATAGCGGTACGTCATGATCTTGAACAAACAAACGCGGACGAAAAATTATCCATTAATATTTTTTGCGATCATCGTCTGCCCTATAAAACGATTCATCAGGTTATAAAAATATCAGGAATGGCTGGGTTTCCACATTTTCAGTTTGCTGTTTTAAAAAATCAGGAAGGAGGGGCATTATGAAAAATATGCTTCATGCAATCATTGGTCTTTTGATCCTTATCATTTTCGTGTCTATCATTCAAGCAACCGGGTTTGCACAATCGTTGGAATCCCGAAAAGAGAATAAATTGCTCAAGCGGATTGATTTTAATAACGCCTATATTATGGGACAATCTATCAAATCCGGAGCTGTTTACCTCTTGAAAAGAAAAAACAGCGATATCAAAAGCATGCTGAACTATCGCGTGGATTATCGAAAAGAAATACTTGAAGACTTTGATGTTCCTTTAAAAACACAAAAACAATTATCGTCTCAACCATTGGTTGAAACTGAAAAAATGTTTTCTATGGATGTCGATTTTCATCATGATGTGAGGTGAGCTATGAAACAACGTGATCATCAAAAAATTTACCATGTGGTTTTTAAAAACAAGCTTGTATCCACTGCTGACGCTGACGCTGTTCAACGCAATTTTATTTCTCGATTTAATGTTCCTATCGACACCTGTACACGTATTTTTTCGGGTCGTCGTGTAAGGATCAAAAAGGGAATCAATCAACAGGCAGCATTACAGCTTCAAGATACGCTTTTTCAGATGGGAATGATCTGTGATATCGAACTGGATACGTCATCTATTCCGAAAAAAAATACACCCCAAAAACCTGAAAAAACAGAGGCTCACGTCAGCTCTCAAGTGGTGGATACAAATGAAGATGACCTGGATGATGACATAGAAGCCAATTTCGACCTTGCAGAAATCCTGTTTCAAGAGAATGTATCTACTTTAGAAAATCATAAAACGGTTATCGAGATCATTAAACGACTTGATCAAAAAATCATTGATATTCACTACCTGGATGGCAATCAAAAATATGTGGATACAGACAGGCGGTTTTGCCTGGCTGAGCAAAAGGGTTCAACAGCATATTTCTATTTTAACGATTTTATTCAGGGTGGGATATACGCGCCTGGAGAAACAATACATACACAATCCATGAAAATGGATACAAACATCTATCGAAAAAGCAAGCGGATTTTCAAAAAAGAGATTCCCGATCAGGGGTATGTTGAATTGACAGATGATATGTATACCTATCATATTCGAAAAAAAACAAGTGATTATCTTCCACCCCAAAAAAAAGTTAAGGTGTCTCGGGCGTCATTTTTTAAACATTTTTCCCGATCTGTTGGTTGTCATCTGGTATTATTTTTATTGATTGGACTGTTCGTTTCATTTGAAAAGCCTGGTCCGGTTGAACCCAAACGGTTTGCTAAAATTGCCAGTCATAAGATTCATGATTTGCAAGTCATCAGGAAAAAAAGGCATCTGCCGCAGCCGCAAATAAAACAGGACATTGTAACCCTTACCCCTGAAACATCTGTACCTCCGGCAAAAAAAATCAAAACAGTGATTCCAGAAAAAAAAGTGGCGCCGCAACAACAGGTTGCTGCTGTAAAAAAACAGAATAAATCAAAGGCTTCTGCTCAAAAAAAATCCGATCATTCTGCTCAGGGTAATCATCCTGCTCAGGGTAATGGGAGAAAACCAGTGGTTGCCAGTCGATCCTCTAAAAAGGGATCGGGGAATGGTGGCCCGGTTGGCAATGTTTCTACACCCAATGTGAACCAAAAAGGTCTTTTAGGGCTGTTAAAAGATACAGGACTCAGCCTGTTACCAAACGATGCGTTGGCGGCTGTGACTCAGCTCGATGCGGTTGATGTGCCTGTTAACTTCCAAAAAGATACCTTAAAAATCAATGGAATCAAAGGTCACCTGGGTGATGCAAAAATTCAGATCCCGGGCAGTGATGGTGGTGGCCGTGTCAATACAAAAAGTGATCATCAGGTTTTACGCACCGGCGGCGGTGATGGTTCTGGAAGCGGTAAAGGCGGACGAACCGTGGGAGAACTGACCAAAGGAAATACTGGCAGCAATGCTGTAAAAGCCATGATTCGGGCAAATTTCAGCGCCTCGGTTCAACACATTCAAGGTGGTGGTATCAGTCGAGCGGCTGTGAAAAAAGTAATCGACCAACACATTGATGATATCACCTATTGCTATGAAGTGGCTTTAATTTCTGATCCATCAATTATCGGAAAAGCCGTTTATGAATGGCGTATTTTAATGAATGGTTCTGTGGGTGATGTTCATATTCTGAATGCTTCGATTCAAAACCAACACATTCTTGGATGTATCAAGAAATCAATTAAAACCTGGAATTTTCCAAAACCTCATCAATCACAGGTTTTGGTATCGTATCCGTTTGTATTTGATATTGTTGGATTTTAGAGGGACGTGTCCTTGCGGTAAATCGCCCGCTTGGCGTCCAAATTTTTAAATTTGGAACGACAGGCGGACGAACCTATTCTGGATATTAACCGATAAAATCATATTAAAAATAGCTCGAACCATCCCAACAATGGGTACACAATTTTTCTTTCGGCAGGCCAATAGCATCCACAAGATCAGAAAGATTTTGATAGGCCAGAGTTGTTAGTTTTAACATTTCTCTGATTTTGTCAATCATGGCAATATTTTTTTCCGATCCATGAATGGCATACGTTTCCAGGTCTTTATTTTCAATTCCTTCCAGCTCTTTAATCGCCTGTCTACCCGCCAGTGCCAATGTTGATCTTGAGGATGAAAAATTCAAAAATTCACAGGGATAAATCAATGTTGGGCATGCCAGGCGCATGTGGACTTCGTTGGCACCATAGTCAAACAGCAGTTGAACAGTATCATGAAGTTGCGTTCCTCGCACAATTGAATCATCGCAAAAAAGAATTTTCTTTTCTGAAATCAACGATTTGATTGGTATGAGCTTCATTTTTGCCACAAGGTCACGTTTACTCTGATTTTGAGGCATAAAACTACGCGGCCAGGTGGGCGTATATTTTACAAAAGGCCGCATATATGGAATCTGTTTTTCATTGGAATAGCCCAGTGCATGACCGATACCTGAATCCGGAATACCAGCAACATAATCGATAGCGGTGTTATCCGTTTTTGCAAGGGCTTTACCGCATTTATATCGAATACTTTCCACATTTAAACCTTCATAACAGGATGCTGGATAACCATAATACACCCAGAGAAAAGAACATATCTGAAGTTTATCACCGGGCGCCCTTTTTTGCTCATAGCCTTCTGGAGTGATAAAAACAATTTCGTCAGGGCCAATATATTTTTCAATCTCATAGCCCAAATTGGGAAAGGATGCAGATTCCGATGCCGCAGCAAAACTTCCTTCTTTTTTGCCGATGACAATCGGTGTTCGGCCCAGTTTATCTCTGGAGGCGTAAATTCCATGATCGGTCAAGACCAGCATGGAACATGAACCTTTTATTTTTGATTGGGCATGGATGATGCCATCAACAAAAGACCTTTTCTCACTGATCAGCATGGCTACCAGCTCTGTGGGATTAATTGTCCCTCCGCCTGTTTCAGAAAAATGAAGTCGTCGGTCATATGCCCGCTGTGTGAGTTCATCAATATTGGTAATCTTTCCCACTGAAACAATGCCAAACGTTCCTAAAATTGATGAAATAATTAATGGCTGCGGATCATAATCACTGATCACCCCTACGCCAATGGTCCCCCCAGCAAATTTCGGCAAATCTGATTCAAATTTTGATCGAAAATAATCACCTTCAATATTGTGTATGGATCGTGTGTATCCATCCTTTTTTTTAACCACCATGCCACCTCTTTTGGTTCCCAGATGAGAATGGTAATCAATGCCGTAAAAAAGATCATCCACACAATCCTTTTTTGATACAACGCCAAATAATCCACCCATGATCGTTACATATCCTTTCGTAAATTACTCGAAAGTAATTTATAATTAATGAATATCCTTATGATATTCATGGAGAGATTTTAGCACAGAATCCCCCTTGATTCGTCTTGCGATACCACGGGCTGCTGCAAGGGCTGCCGCTGTTGTTGTAATATAGGGTATCTGATATTTAATGGCTGATTTTCTAATATAGGAATCATCATCTTTGGATTCTTTACCACTGGGTGTATTGATCACCAGTTGAATTTCAGCATTTTTAATAGCATCCACAATATCCGGTCTTCCATATCCAATTTTGTGAATAGATTTTGTCTCAATTCCATTGTTTGCTAAAAATGCATGGGTTCCTTTTGTTGTATAGAGGGTGAATTTTAATTCTGAGAAAATTCTGGCGGTTTCCAGGATGCCATCTTTATCGCGATCATTGACAGTGATCAATACGCCACCGTTGACAGGCAAGGGTGTACCGGTGGCTTCCTGGGCTTTGAAATAGGCCATGCCAAAAGTATTTGCCATGCCTAAAACTTCACCTGTGGATCGCATCTCCGGCCCTAAGATGGGGTCAACTTCTGGAAACATTTTAAATGGAAAAACAGCTTCTTTTACACCATAATGAGGGATTGATTTTTGTTTGAGATTTAAATTCTCAAGACGCTTTCCTAACATAATATCCGTGGCAAGGCTGGCCATGGATATATTACACACCTTTGAAACAATAGGCACGGTTCGAGATGCTCTGGGGTTGGCTTCAAGTACATAAACCCGATCATTGCAAATGGCATATTGGATATTCATCAGACCCACAACATTCATTTCAATGGCAATTTTTCGGGTATAATCAATGATTGTTTCCAGGTGTTTTTTGGGAATGCTGATGGGTGGAATGACACAGGCAGAATCGCCTGAATGAATTCCTGCCAGCTCAATATGTTCCATGACAGCCGGAACAAAAGCATCTGTGCCGTCAGCCAGAGCGTCAGCTTCAGCTTCAATGGCATTTTCCAAAAATTTATCAATGAGGATAGGACGTTCAGGCGTAACATCGACAGCCATCGAAATATAGCGTTTAAGCATGTCTTCATCCCGAACCACTTCCATTGCTCGGCCACCAAGAACATACGATGGTCGAAGCATCAAGGGATAACCAATTCTTTTTGCAATATCCAAAGCCTCTTCCAGCGTGCTGGCCATCCCTGATTCAGGCTGAGGAATACCCAGTTTGCGCATAATGATTCGGAATCGATCACGATCTTCAGCAAGGTCAATGGTTTCTGGCGTTGTTCCAAGAATCTTGACACCCGCTTCAGCAAGTTCATTGGCAATATTCAGCGGCGTTTGACCACCAAACTGGACAATCACCCCTTCTGGTTTTTCTTTTTCGTAAATACTTAAAACATCTTCCACGGTCAGCGGTTCAAAGTACAGTTTATCAGAAGTATCATAGTCCGTTGATACAGTTTCTGGATTGCAGTTGACCATAATGGATTCATAGCCAGCGTTGCGAATGGCAAAAGCAGCATGCACACAACAATAATCAAATTCAATGCCCTGTCCGATACGATTGGGCCCTCCGCCTAAGACCATAATTTTATTTTTGTTGCTGACAGTAACAGTATCCGGTGCATTATAGGTTGAAAAATAGTAGGCGGCATTTTCAACACCACTGACAGGAACAGCCTCCCAGGCCTCAGATTTGTCCAAAGCAATTCGTTTGTTTCGAATATCGATTTCTTTTAATTGTGTAATTTTTGACAAATATTTATCAGAAAAACCATCTTTTTTAGCCTGAATAAGCAGATCGTCAGGAATCATGGTTTGAGTGTTTGCAATAATTTTTTCTTCAAGCTCAACCAGTTCTTTCATTTGTTGGATAAACCAGGGCTTGATACTGGTTTGCTGATACAGTTTTTCAATATCAGCGCCTTTTCTCAATGCCTCATACATAATGAATTGTCGTTCGCTGGTAGCAAAATTCAACATATTGAGCAATTGGTCCAAGGATAACTGATTGAAATTTTTTGCAAAGCCAAGTCCATATCGGTTAATTTCCAGGGATCGAATGGCTTTTTGCAAGGCTTCCTTATAATTTTTTCCAATGCTCATGACCTCGCCAACAGCCCGCATTTGGGTGCCAAGTTTGTCTTCAACGCCATCAAATTTTTCAAACGCCCATCTGGCGAACTTAACAACAACATAATCACCTGATGGTGTATATTTTTCAAGGGTTCCATCGCGCCAATAGGGGATTTCATCCATTGTCAATCCGCCGGCCAACAGTGATGAAACAAATGCAATGGGAAATCCAGTTGCTTTGGATGCCAATGCAGACGATCTGGATGTTCTTGGGTTGATTTCAATGACAACCACCCGACCGGTTTCAGGATCATGGGCAAATTGAATATTGGTTCCGCCGATCACTTCAATGGCGTCCACAATATCATATGAATATTTTTGGAGTTTTTGTTGAAGTTCAGGGGAGATGGTTAACATGGGTGCTGTGCAGTATGAATCACCGGTATGCACGCCCATGGCATCAACGTTTTCAATAAAACAAACAGTAATTTTTTGATTTTTTGCATCCCGCACAACTTCCAGTTCCAACTCTTCCCAACCCATAACTGATTCTTCAACCAATATCTGCTTGACCCTGCTGGCAGCAATACCTCGAGCAGCAATCTGTCGCAAAGATTCGACATTATACACAAGACCACCGCCCGTGCCACCCATTGTGTAGGCCGGACGAATGACAACCGGATAACCCAGTTTTTCAGCAACTCTTTCAGCATCTTCAACCGTGTTGACCGCTTCACTTGCTGGCATTTCAATGCCCAGTTGATTCATGGTATTTTTAAAGGCTGTTCTGTCTTCGCCGCGTTCAATGGCATCCACATTGACACCAATGACTTGAACACCATATTTATCCAATATACCGGACTGATAAAGTTCCGATGACAGGTTTAAACCGGTTTGACCGCCAAGATTGGGAAGCAGGGCATCTGGTTTTTCTTTTGCAATAATTTTTTCAAGAACGCTAACGTCAAGCGGTTCAATATAAGTGACATCGGCTGTTCCCGGGTCTGTCATGATGGTTGCAGGATTTGAATTCACCAGTACAATTTCAAAACCAAGTGAACGAAGTGCTTTGCAGGCTTGAGTCCCTGAATAATCAAATTCACAGGCCTGTCCAATAATGATCGGTCCTGAGCCAATAATCAGAACTTTTTTGATATCTGTACGTTTTGGCATATAAACTCCTTAAAGATTGATAATTCAATATGCTTGTGTAGCATATGTTCTTTATTTTAGAGGATCACCTATAAAAAATCTCTTTTGATAAACCATTTTCATGATCATTGCAAAAAAATTAAGAAGGGAAGATCCATATTATTTTTTTCTATCTTATGTTTTATGTTCTTCAAAAATGGTTGAGTCATACGATTCACAATGATCCCATCTTATTTTAAACATGTCTCTTGCAATTTTCAGATTTGATGGTAATAAAAGCGTTGTCCTGTTCTTCCCGAGTAAAATTAAAGGAGAGATTATGATCCTTCTGTTAAAAAAAGCTTTATTTTTGTTCATCATTGTTTTGCTTTGCGCTTGCAGTAAAACAAATATTACCCTTCAATTTCAAAGCACTCTACCCCAACCCGGTCAGCCCAATACTTGTTTTTATGCAGGCATAGCAATGACAGATATTACGCCACCACCAGGCTTACCCCTTGCAGGGTACAGCACTCTGTCATCGGACAGTAAAGGTTTTCGCACCCGTTTGAAAGCCAGAGCATTTTATTTTAAGCCTGCTGATGGAAAACCTGTTGTCATAGTTCAATGCGATTTGCTTTCTGGTTCGCGTATCCTTCACCATAGCGTATCTGAAAAAATTGCCCATCGTACTGATGTAGACGCTTCAGGCCTGGTCATTTATGGATCTCATACGCATACAGGGCCGGGCAATTATTTTTCAAGCCGATTTTATAACAGTTTTGCATCCAATCGATCAGGATTTGATCATCAGTTGTACCAGTTTTTAAGTACACAAATCGCCACTGCCATTATCAAGGCTTATGAAAACAGGCGCCCTGCACAACTATCAACAGGCGTGACATCTGTCTACCATGCCACACGTAACCGAAGTCTTCCTGCTTATCTTAATAACAAGACCATCACTGCCACACAAAAAATGGATCGCCTGGATGCTGTCAATCCTTTATTATATATGATTCGTGTGGATATCCAGTCTGAAAAGGGCACATATGAACCATCGGGGGCAATATCCTTTTTTTCCATTCATCCCAATGCTCGACCACAACATTTAGACAATTTATACAGCGGTGATATTATCGCATACATGGAAAGAGATTTGGAAAATGCCATTTTGAAAAAATATCATCCCGCTCAACTGCCGATTCATGCTGTTATCAATATGACTCACGGGGATAATAATCCTAACCTGCCTGAAAACACTCCGGAAAATTTTCAAACAGCAAGAATACTGGGACATACGATTGGCAAGAAAGTTATAGAATTATTTGAACAGTTGTCCCAATCATTGAAAACAGATGTTCAAATCTTGTTTCGTGCAGAAGACATTGATGTGTTGCAACAAAATCAAATCAATGGTGTTCGCATTTGCGAGCAGCCGGTTATAGGGTGTTCTGTTCTAGGCGGGGCGAAAGGCAAAGGCTCTTTTTTACAGCATATTCCTCCTTTTGCACCGGGATGGCCTAAAAAATGGTTTACAGGCTCATGTCAGGAAACCAAACAAAAAGTTCTTGGCCCTTTTCATCCGCTTTTTTTCCCAAAACATCATTATCCCCATCATCTGCTTGCCCAAGTGATTCAAATTGATGATGTCATGCTTTTACCTGTGCCATTTGAAATTGGTTATGAAGCTGGAAAGCGAATGGCTCAGCATGTTGATGCCCTGAGTCATAAAATGAAGAAAACGCATATAAAACATGTTATTCCAACAGCCTGCGCCAATGGATACTGGGGGTATGTTGTCACTGGTGAAGAATATGCGCTTCAATACTATGAAGGGGGACACACCTTGTATGGTCCCAACACACGAAAATATTTATCTGAAATTCATGGTAATCTTTTAAAGGCATTGATTGCATCAGGCAGTGGTGGAGCTTTGATGACGTCATGTCAGTATGAAATGAAATCAACATCCTTTTATCCAGACAATAAAAAATATCAGGGCAAAAGAAAAGAATATCGATCACCCATTTTTATGAATGACCCTCAAGAATCCTACTGGTCTTTTCAATGGATAGATTTACACCCATCCCAAATTGATTTTCACTTACCATTGATTCATATGTCGCATAAACAGGAAAATACCGATTGGAAAGCATTGGAGATCAACGGCATTTCAGTCAATGATAATGGATATGACATGGCTGTTATATGGTTGGATACCGATTCAGATTCTTTTGGTGCAACATATGAGGCCCGTTGGTATCATCCTAAAACACAGTCAAAAGAACTGTATCGGTTTGTTGTTTCCCCTCGAAATACTATGGATACATTCTATTCATCTGTATTTACGGGTGAATGATCGTGTCATAATTTTTTAGTCTTTATGCGATTCCAGATTCTTTGGGCTTATTAACCCCAACATCCTGGTGTAAATATGATTCTGATACCTGTATATTTTCATAGGATATATTGGGATCTGTTGTCAGAAGCGTATTTAAAGGATCCTGGATATCCCCTTGCGTATTGTCGGAAGTTTTTGTTCCTGACATGGCAACTTGATGATCAGCAGTAATGTATTCTTCATTTGGAATCTCATCCTGAATGTTTGTCATTTTCGGTTCTGACGCAGGTCTTTTTATGGCCGCAGTGGCTTTTTCTTTCAATTTGCGAAATGCTGTTTTTATTCGTACAGCCAAAGGTTCGTGTGGGGGGGAAATCATCATC